>CAJFRV010000004.1 GCA_904419495.1 uncultured Clostridia bacterium
TAATGGATAATGTTCTATATTTTCTTCATCTTTATAAATATTACAATCATTTTCAAATTTCATATATCTTGTTACAGTTTTATAATTTTGTATAATTGATTTCAAAGATTTCGCTTGCTTATTTTTTCCTGATTTAACCTCAATTGCTGTAACTTTTCCCTCTATATTTAATACAAAATCAATTTCTAAAGTACTTTTTCTTTCAAAATACATTAATTTACTATGCCTAGTAGCTATTTCTTCAGCACATACATTTTCTAATAATGCTCCTTGATTAATATATAAATCATCATCTAGAATTGCTTTTTGTGTACCTTCTTCTAACATAGACACTAATAATCCCGTATCTCTCATGTATATTTTAAAACAATTTAATCGTATATTTGATATTAAAGGTAATGCTGGTTCAGCTAAATTATAGCAAAAATTAATAATTCCTGCATCTTTTAACCATTCTATTGATGATGCATACTTCCTTTCTCCAACATTTTCTTCATCTTCTTTTATTTCTGAAAATAAAAATTTCTTGTTTTTCTTTGATAATTGTATTGGTATGCTATTAAATGCATTTATAATTTTTTGTTTGTTACTAGTTTCAGCAAATTTTACAACATCTAATAAATAATTTTCTACAATGGCTCTTTGAAGAATTAATACTTTTGACAAACTACTTGTTTTTACATATTCATTTACTACATTAGGCATTCCTCCAACTAGCATATACATTTTAAATTGTTCTGCTAGTTGTTTCATTATATATTCATCCATTGGTTTGATATTTTCAAAACAATCCTTTGCATAATTTATAGTTTCCTTTTTAATGCCTATTCCCCATAAAAATTCTTCAAAATCTAATGGATATAAATCTATAACTCTTTCATAACCTACTGGATATGATGTTACTTCTTTATAGTATAAACCTAATAATGAGCCAGATGAAATTACATCAATTCTACCATCTAAAGCAAAGCTTTTCAATGCCGTTCTTGCAATTTTTATATTCGGGAGTTAATTCAAAATTTATATAAATATAATTTTCATAATTTTTCTTTGCAAAATCATCAATAATAAATGTTTTTCCAACTTGCCTTGCTCCTCTAATTAATAGGCATGGTTTTTCTAATACACTGGTAATTTTTCTTTCTAACATTTTTACCACCTCATAAATCTCTTTTCTTTATTATATTATACAATTTTTTGTTAATTTATGCAAGTTTTTATGAGGACTTTCAGGATGATTTTGCAAGTTTTTATGAGGACTTTTAGAGCAATTTTGCAAGTTTTTTTAATAACCTTTTATAGATAGTTGCATTATTATTAATTTCGTACACTACTATTTTTTAAGTAATTCTTACAGGCTCTAGTAAAATTGATGTGTGTGATTTTTTGACATCCAACGACTGGTCCTCAGTTTATGGCATACCTTTGCCAAGTAAATATGTGGCTTGAGAAGTATCAGCCTAAGATTGAATTATAAAATAGTTTAGAGGTCACAATTTGTGACCTCTTTTTCTGTTATCAATAATTTAATCTTTATTGATATCCTTAAAGCAGTAATATATTACTATTGTTTCTAATACAAAGGCTGATAAAATATCCTGCGTCAACCAAACTATTAGTCCTGCCAACACTGTTACACATATTAGTGCAACTATTTTTGTACTGGTTTTATTCATTTTTTCCTCCTTGCCAATTGGCTTTCTAAAATAAGTTACCAAGTTCCATTTATTTAAACTGCTCTTAATTAGAACAGGAATAAAGAAATAATATACTAAAATATAACATATTTTTTACACTTTTTCAAATATTAGTTTTCTAAATCAAATTAAAAGTTATCATTAATTTTTTAGAATAGAAATTTCTAAAACTTTTTCTTATGTTTTAACATATTTTCTCCATACAAATTTTTAATGATTTTTTTTCATAATATATTCCTCCTTACAATTGTTGTCGTGCTTTTTTATAGCTAAACCGGTCATAATGTTGCACCGGAGAAATCTCTACTTAATTCACCAGCATTATATTAACATAATTTCATATTAAATTCAAGTTACCTTTCTTAAAGCCCTTCTTACTTTTTTTGACGCTTATTTTTTATCTTTTAGCAAATTTATACTGCTACTTTTTCGTATTTAATAAAAATCTAATTCAAATTTATCTTCTAAAACATTTACAGAATCACCTCCTACAAAAACTTTAAACTCTCCACTTTCTGCTACAAATTCTAGTTTCTCATTCCAGAATTTTAACATATGAATATCAATATCAAAATCTACATATTTTATTTCATGAGGCTTAAAATATTCTTTTTTAAATGCTTTTAACTCTTTTATTGGTCTTACAACACTTCCATATAAATCTTGTATGTATAACTGTATGACTTCATATCCTGCATAATCACTTTGGTTTTCTATTTTTACACTTACAGTAATTGTTTCATTTTTATTCATTTTATGTTTGTTTAGATATAATTCTGTATATTTGAAATCGCAATATGATAAACCATATCCAAAAGGATAAAAACTTTCTGTCGGAATATCTTGATATCTAGATACATATCGAAGATTTTTATGATGTGGTCTACCTGTATTATAATGATTATAATAAACTGGACATTGTCCCACATTTTGTGGAAAGCTCATTGTTAATTTTCCTGATGGATTGTTTTCTCCTAATATCATTTCCGTGATTGCTTTTGCTCCTGTTGTTCCCGGAAACCATACTTCTAAAATACCATCTAATTTTTCTTCTATGGTACTTAGTTGAACTGGTCTCCCATTAAATAAAATTAATACCATTGGTTTTGATAATGCATATAATTTATTAATCAATTGTATTTGATTTTCTGGTAAAGAAATATTAGAACGTGAACACGCTTCTCCTGTTTGTCTATAATGCTCTCCTAATGCCAAAACAATAACATCTGCTTTTTTAGCAGTTTGTATAGCTGAAGCAATCATATCTTGCTCTTTTTGACTTTCGTTTTCCACATGCACCATAGGTAATCCCTCTGCTGATAATATTTTATTAATCTCCTCTTGTCTTAAAATTTCACATCCTTTTGCATACAACACTTGACTTCCCATTATTTCTTTAAATATATCTAAGATAGTTCCATTTTTTGTTCTATCAGAAAACATAGACCATGAACCAGTTATTCCAATATTATCTATATATGGTCCAATTAAAGCAATTTTTTTATTCGTCTTTAATGGTAACACGCGATTTTTATTTTTTAATAAGACAAATGTTTCTTGTGTTAATTCTTTTGCTTTTTCTAAATTTTTTGAATTCATTAAATATGTGTTTTCTTTTACTTCATTTGTGTTGCCATATGGATTTTCGAATAATCCTAATTTATTTTTTAATGTTAATATTCTCAAAACACTTTCATTTACTTTATTTTCTATTTCTTGATTTTCTAAGTATAAATCTTTTAAGTAATTTGCATATATGCCAGACATCATGTCAATATCAATACCTGCATTAATGGCATTTTTTGCTGCTTCTTTCTCATTTGCAGAATATCCATGTGCTATGGTTTCCTCAATAGCTCCATAATCTGAAATGATAATTCCTTTAAATCCTAATTCTTTTCTAATTACTTCTTGGATTAGCCATTGATTTACTGTAGAAGGAATCCCATTTAGTATATTAAATGATGTCATTAACATTTCTGCACCTGCTTCTATTGCCGCTTTATATGCTGGTAAATAATATTGTCTAAATTCTCTTTCTGACATATCTACTGTATTATAGTCTCTTCCTGCTTCTACTGCTCCATAAGCTGCTATATGTTTTACACAAGATGCTATTTTTCCGATTTCTGAAAGATTTTTTCCTTGATATGCTTTTACAACTGTTTTAGCATAGATTTCTCCTAGAAGAGGATCTTCTCCTCCAATAGATTCCATGACTCTTCCCCATCTCGCATCTCTTGATAAATCTACCATTGGTGAAAAATTCACATTAGCACCTGCTATACTAGATTCCATGCTAGATATTTCTGTCATCTTTTGTATTGCTTTGGTATTCCATGAACACCCTTGTGCAATTGGTATAGGAAATGCAATCTTATATCCATTAATAATATCGTCCATAAATAATAAAGGTATTTTTAATCTACTCTTAGATAAGTATTCGTCCTGTACCTTTTTTACTTTCTCTGCCCCTATAATATTTAGAACAGACCCCACATGATATACCATTTTCTTAGATAGATGTAAATTTTTTAATGGACCTGTTAACATACCATTTGTATCATCCGATAAGAATACGTCTCCACCAATTTGTACCATTTGACCTATTTTTTCTTCTATTGTCATTTTATTTAATAATTCTATAATTTCTTTATATTTCATAAAAACCTCCATTTAGGCAATTTTTATTCTTGAATATAACATTAGTGTGAAAAATATATTTTCACACTATTACTTTTATTTAAATTAAAATTTTCATATTTTCATTTTTCTTCTTGATATTTAATATTTTTAGTCCTTTTTGTACAAATTCATTTTTCATAAACTGTTTCCATAGTAATTGAGATAAATAATTTTCTATCATCATCATAGATATACCTTTATCAATTCCAATGACTTCTTTTGAATACCATTGTCCATTTTCTAAATTATATCCATCAATAAATCCATATCTTCCCCATAATTTTGGATAATGATTGTAAAAATTTTCTAATGCTTTCATACTTAATTCTGGTGTAAATACAATGGAGCCTGCTGTACCACAAGGACTAACCGTGCCATCATTTTGTTTATCCACATCTGCTAAAGCTGGTTTTGCTCCATATTCTCCAGAGTATCCATTAGGTCCTAAGCATGCTGTTAATCCCCATGAATTTTCACCAAATGTTTTAAATTTATCTTGATTCTTTATACAATATGTTCTATTAGCTATGGTTGCTTTTTTTGAATTTTCAAACCAGTCAATTCCATTTTCATCTTTTCTATCTCTAAAATCTATCCATGCATGAGAAAACTGATACGTAAATAATGTTCCACAATATGTATAAATAATATCTTCTATTCCTTCATATGTACATTTTTCCTTTTTTATATCATCATACATGCTCTTAGTAATTGGATATGTTGGAGAAGCAACACCTAAAACATATAGCATCAATTGCTCTGCATACATATCCCAATGTCCCCAAAATCCTGTTTCTGGTTTATACCCCATATAAAAATAGTTAGTTTTTTTGTTTCTATACCATTCCCAATTCACTCTTTTATATAGTTCTTCTGCTTTTTGTTTTATTTTTCCTCGAAAAAATTCTCCTGCCAATATTGCTCCACATATAAAAATAGCTGTATCAATAATAGATATTTCACAATTCCATTCTCTTTTTCCTGTATGAATATTCACAAAATGATAGTAAAATCCATTTTTACCTTCTACATAATTTAAAAATGTATCTAAAGTTTTGTTAGTTCTTTTGTATGCTTCTGGATAAGAAATCCATTTTCTGTTAACACCAATCACTAAAGCTGCTAATCCATATCCAACAGAAGCAATACTTGCAATTTCATCAGCATACATATCCTTATCTTTTATTAGTCCATATCCTTCACTTTTAAAATCTGTATTTGCTTCTTTTATAAAAAATTGATAACTTGCTTTCAATTCTTTCAATAATAAAGTATCCCCATATTTCTTTCGTAATCTCATATATATCTTTCACCTCTAATACTATCTTAGCATGTCTTTTGCTTTTTTCCTATGGAAATTTTTACCGAAATTTAAATCAAATTTTAGAGGTCACAAATTGTGACCTCTATACATCATTATATAGAATTTTTACTTTCTATCAAAAATAGTTTTAAAAACTCCCTTATCAATTAAATTAGCAAAAATATTTTTTATAATAATTAGTACAATAGGGCCTATTAATAATCCAATGATACCTGTTATTTTAAATCCTGTATACATAGCAATTAGTGTAAATATTGGATGAACGCCTATATTCTTGCTAACTAATTTGGGTTCTAGAAATTGTCTTACAATTGACATTATGATAAATAATGTGATAATTGCAATTCCTAGTGATAAATCTCCATTTAGTCCAGAAATAATTGCCCAAGGTATCATAACTGTACCAGAACCTAAAATTGGAAGAGCATCCACAAAGCCAATAAACAAAGCCATTAGTAAAGGATATGGTACATTAAACTTTAAAAAGAATAAAACATATAATCCTACTAAAGAAATAAAGAAAGATACTAAGATTAATGTTGCTTCAGCTTTTAAATATCCGCCTAATGTCTGAATTAAATCTTTTAGATGATTTGTTAGCCTTTTTACCCATACTTTTGGTAAATGGTACTCTATCTGATCTAAAATATAAATTTTATCAACACAAATAAAATATAAAGCTAGTATTGTTATTCCCACGCAAATAGCAATCTCTGGTATTTTTGTGACAAGATTGATTAAGCTATTTAAAGCATTTTTTAACCAACTTGATATAGTCTGCAAAAAATCTCCACTAGATTCTTGAACAATGGTCAGTATTTCGTCTGAGAATTTGATTTTATCAAAATGAAATTGTTCAATAAATCCTTGTATTTGTATAGAAGCTTTGTCTACATAATCATTTAATCCTTGTAATAAGCTTGATGATTCTGAAAATAATGTAATGATAATCCATGCCAAAATTCCTACAATAATGATTGTAACAATGATGAAAATGATAATGGAGCTAGTCCTTCTTGTTAAGTTTGTTTTTCTCATGATAAATTTTATAAGTGGTTCTATAATTAGTGAAATAATAAATGCTACTAAAAATGGCATATAAAAGATGGATAATTTTAAGGCTAAATATAGACCAATTACTAATAATGCAACATATAATATGTTTTTTACTACCTTTGTCCAATAAGGTATATTGATAATCATTTCTCCCCTCCTTTAGTTTTAGGAAAAATATTATAACTTTATGCTAACTTGCTTTTTATTGATGACTTTATTAATTACTTTTATTATATGTATCTAATAAATTTATATACTTAATTTAGACCAGCATATTCTATTATATTTTTATGTATTATATGTGCAAATGTAAGAATATTATAAATTCTTATAGCAAAAAGTAAGAGAATCTCAAACTTGCTTTGAGAGGTGCCTACTTTTTACTGTTAGAATTTATTTATTCTGTAATGTCAGCCATATAATACATAAAAATATAATAGAATATGCTGGTCTAATAAAAAATAATAAGTTTATTTTAATGATCTTATTCTGCGTTTTTGTTTGTATCACAATCACAAACATCTTCAAATGTAATACAAATTTCTCTATCGTCCAAATTTGTTCTGTTTTGAGCAATATCTCCCAATGTCAAAATACCAATAACTTTTTTATTACTGTCACAAACAGGCAATCTTCTTACTTTATTTGTTCCCATTTTATTTTCAGCATTTGCCATATCGTCATTTTCTTCACAAGTACATACATTTGTAGACATAATATCACTAACCGGTGTCGTTTTCACATCTTTATCACAAGCAATTGTTCTTAAAATGATATCTCTGTCAGTTACAATGCCACATAAACAATTATTATTATCGCAAACTGGTATTGAGCCAATATGATTTTGGCACATTAATTTTGCGACTTCATTTATTTTTGTCTCTGGTTTTACACAGCAGACTTCTGTACACATACAATCTTTAACTTTCATTTTCTTACCACCTTTCAAAATTTCTCATAATTATTTTTTACATTTTTCAACTTTTTTATTCATATTTTATTATATACAAAATTTCATATTTTCCTTATTTTGAAAAATTGGTAAAATTTTCATTTGAACGATAATGACCTTTTCTTTTATAATCTAATATTCATAAATATCATATAATGGTTGCTGATAATTTCTTGGCATAATTGGCGGTCTCATTGGTGGACGTGGTGGATTATGTGGTGGTCTTGGCGGAAAATTGTGGCTTGGTCTTCCCAATAATTCTCTAATTAATAAAATTTTAATTAAATCTCTTAAATTGTTATGAGTAGGTCTTCTTCTACTTTGTGCTTCTATATCTCTATTTTCAACTACTTGTTTTTCTGAAGTTTTTCTTTGAATGTCATCTTGTTTTACTGTATTTCTATTTTCCATTCTATTTGTATTGGTCGTAGATACAGTATTTCCCAAATTAATATTGACATTGATTTGATTATTATCCTCTATTGCTGAATAAATTTCATCCGTCATTCGCTCAATCTCTTCTCTAGTATTTGCTCTCATATTTCCTTCACAAGCTTTTCTTACCATTGGATATATAATTTTATATATCTCTGGATAACAGTCTTCTAAGTCATTTCTCATGTTTGTTTCATTTGTCTCTGGATATCTTGCATTATACATTGTATTTGCATTAAAATTTGTTGTATAAGGATATCCTAAAATACTTCTTATGTACTCTTCATAATTGTTATCATACATTCTAATTCCTCCTTATTTATTTTATACAAGATATGTTGATAACTGTTAAAAGGTTCATAAAATTTAACTTTTTCAATGTTTTGTGATATAATGTACATATATACAAAAGGGGCTACGAAAGAAAATAGGAGGAATATAAAATGACAATAGATAATTTATTTTCTGAATGGAAAGTAGCTTGTCAACAAGGTTATCCCGAAAAAAGAAAGTTTCAGATCGCTGAACAGATTGTTCAGCTTTCTAAAAATGATAAGATAAAATTTAATGCAGATGATTCAGCTATTATTAAAGAAGCAGAAATGTTTCTTTACATGAGCTAAGTAGGTAAAATATTCATAAGTAGCCCTGTATATGAAGAGGAGTCCTTATATTGGACTCCTCTGCTTTACTCTTTTAAATTTTTTACTAAATTCTTAAATTGATTTCCTCTATCTGCAAAATTTTTAAACATATCAAAACTTGCACTGGCAGGAGAAAATAAAACAATATCTCCACTATTTGCATTCTTTTTTGCAATAGAAATTGTTTCTTCTAATGTTTCACACATGTAAACAGGTAAGTTTTTATTCTCTTTTTCTAATTCTTTTTTTACAGCTTCATAAATTTTTCCTGATGTTTGACCAATTAAAATCAAAGTTTTTACTTTATCAATAATTGGTTTAGCAAGTGGTGTATAATCCAAATTCTTATCATATCCACCAGCAATTAAAACAATATTTTCTTTAAAAGCATTAATTCCTGATAAAGTCCTAGAAGGTGAAGAACTTGCAGAATCATTATACCATTTTACACCATCTATTTCTTCTACAAACTCAATTCTATGTTCTACTGGTTTAAATTCTTTGACTGCTTTTACAGCTGTTTCTACATCCACCAAACTTACTGTTGCAGCAATGGCTGTTGCAATATTTTGATAATTGTGATTTCCTCTTAAAATAACATCTTCTGTATTTAGAATATGTTTTCTAACTTTATCATCACATTCTTTTATAACATCTTCATCAACAATATATCCATTGTCCAATTTTGTTTGGTTACTAAAGAAAATAACTTTTCCTTTTGCTTCTTTTGCACACTCTCTAGTAATTTCGTTATCATAATTTAAAATTAAAATTCCATTTTCATCTTGATATTTAAAAATATTTTTCTTTGCATCTATGTATTCTTGATAATCTTTATGAATATTTAAATGATTTGGTGTTATATTAGTAATAACAGCAATTTGTGGACTAACTTCCATTCCCATTAATTGAAAACTACTTAATTCTAAAACAACAAAATCTTCAGGAGTAATTTCTTCTAATTTTGTAAATAACGGTGTTCCAATATTTCCTCCTAAAAATGTTCTATATCCTGCTTTTTGTAAAATACTATTAATCAAACTCGTTGTTGTTGTTTTTCCATCACTTCCTGTTACACCAATCATTTTAGCTGGACACATTTGCATTAATAATTCTACTTCTGTTGTTATCAATGCTCCTCTATTTGCTTCTTCTACTAATTCAGGTTTTGTTGGCAAACAACTGGGTGAACGGAAAATAACATTAAAATTTTTTAAATTTTTCATACAATCTTTCCCAAAATGAATCATAAATCCATAATTGGTAATTTTTTCAATAATTTCTCTAGGAATTTTATTATATTCTCTTTCATCAAAAATTGTTACATTTGCTTTTTTTTGATATAAATAATCTAGAAGTGGTAAATTACTAACACCTAATCCTATGATAGCCACTTTTCTATATCTTATGTAATCATTAAATTCATTTAATTTTTCATTGCTGTAACTCATTATAAACCTCCATCTATTAGATTTTATAATAATACTTATAATCATTCATATGCTTAAGCTTATTTTTTGATTTTTCTAAGCTTTACATTCAGTATTATACATTAATTATATAAAAAAAACAAATTATATGTGTATATTTTTTTATGAATCGTACAAAATAGTAATATACTTTGAGGAGGTGCTTTTATATGAGTAAGAAAAATAAAGAAAACAAAAACAATAAAAATAACTCAAATAATCAAAACAATAATAATGAAAGACAAAATAACAACAACAAATAACTTATAAAAGAGACAATTTGAACTATATTCTAATTGTCTCTTTTATATTCATTCATACAAAATTCCTATTTTGTTCCAAATATTCTATCTCCTGCATCTCCTAATCCCGGTACAATATATCCTTTATCATTTAATTTCTCATCAATACATGCTGTATAAATTTTTACATCTGGATGTTCTTTTTTTAGTTTTTCAATTCCTTCAGGTGCAGATAAAATACATAAAAATTTAATTTTCTTAACACCATCTTTTTTTAACATTTTAATCGTATCTGCTGCTGAGCCTCCTGTCGCAAGCATTGGGTCCAAAATGATTGCTTCTCTTTTTGCAATATCTTTTGGCATTTTATAATAATACTGCACAGGCTCTAAAGTTTCTTCATTTCTATATAATCCAATATGTCCAATTTTTGCATTTGGTACAATTTTTAATAATCCGTCTAACATGCCTGTACCAGCTCTTAAAATAGGAACAAATGCATAATTATCTTCATCTAATACTCTAGCTTTCATTTTACAAATTGGTGTTTCAATTTCTGTTTCTTTTAATTTAGCATCTTCTAATGCATGATAACATAATAGTGTAGCAATTTCTCCTATAATTTCTCTAAACTCTTTTGTTCCAGTGTTTTTATTTCTAATAATAGATAATTTATGTTCTATTAAAGGATTCTTTAATACGGTTACATTATTAACTTTATCATTTTCAATTTTTTCCATTGTATTAGCCTCACTTTCATAGTTAATTTGTTTTTCAGAATTGTTTTTTTCTTCTACTTCTTTTGTGTTTTTGCTCTCTGTTTCGTTGTCATCTTCTTTTTCATCTGGTAATAGCAAATTTAATAAGATACCAATAATGGCTGCTAAACTCATTCCTGAAATCGTTACGGATAAATCTCCGTGAATAATAGAAATAGCTGCTCCTCCTAATCCTAAAACTAACATTGTAGAAGCTACAACTATATTTTTAGATTTTCCAAAATCAATTTTATTTTCAATTAATACTTTTAAACCATTTACAGAAATAAATCCATATAATAGTAAAGACACGCCTCCTAAAACGGCATCAGGTATTGTTGATACTAATGCTGTAAATTTTCCCAAGAAGCCTAAACAAATAGCAATAATTGCAGCTAATCCAATAACCCATACAGAAGCTACTTTTGTCATTCCTACAACAGAAGTATTTTCTCCATAGGTAGTATTTGCTGGTCCTCCTAAAAATCCTGCAACAAATGTTGCTAAACCATCACCTAGCAAAGTTCTATCTAATCCCGGATTTTTTAATAAGTTCTTTCCAATAATCGTACTTAAAGCTGTATGATCACCAATGTGTTCTGCTATTGTTACCAAAGAAATTGGTACAATGGTTAATAATGCTGAAAAGTTAGGTGTGTAATTCAAGAATGGCACTACAAAGCTTGGCATACTGAAAAATCCAGCTTCCAACACTGGTGCAAAATCAACTAATCCAAAACAAATCGCTGAAATATATCCTACGACAATTCCTACCAAAAATGGAATAATTTTTAAGAATCCTTTTCCTCTAACCATAACAACTGCTGTGGTTAGAAAAGTGATTAAAGCAACAGCTATACATCTCCAGTCAATTTGTGTACCTGTTCCCAATCCCACTTGAGAAATAGCACTTGGTGCTAAGCTTAGTCCAATAATCATAATCATTGGTCCAATAACAACTGGTGGTAATAATTTATCTATCCATTTTTTACCTATAAAATGAATAATGGTTGCAAAAATCACATAGACAAGACCTACTGCCATAACGCCAACCATAGCTCCTGAAATTCCACCTTTTGCATAAGCTGCTGCTAGTGGTGCAATAAATGCAAAAGAACTTCCTAAGTATACTGGTGATCTTCCTTTTGTACATAAGATGTAAATTAATGTTCCAATTCCTGATGTTACCAATGCTACTGGAATAGTAAGTACTGTTTCTCCTGCTGCTGTATTTACCATAATTGGAACTAAAATAGTTGCTCCAAACATAGCAAAAACATGTTGTATTGCTAATATAATCCATTTTGCAATAGTTGGTTTTTCGTTTACATCTAAAAGTAATTTTTTTGTTTGTTCCATTAGAACGCCTCCTTTTATTTTCTATATTGATAAGTATTTTTCTATACAATAAAAAATATCAATTCAAAAAGAATTGATATAAATACTTACCTTATGAATTTTAAAATTGGGAACGCAAAATAAACAATATTTCTATTGATACTACTTGTCTTTATTCTTGTAATATTTTCTACAAATTTTGTCATTTTTCTTACACCCTTTCTTACTATATACTATTTATAAAAAAGTTGCAATAGAAAATGATGAATTTGTAAAAATTCCATTCTGATTTTGTTACAGTTCAAACTAACTACTTGGTAGCCCATATATAATATAAATAAATGAAACAAATTTGCGTATCTAAATTTGAAGTTAGAAAGAACCAATTAAAATGTGAGGAATGTTCATTTTTAATGAAAGAGGCTCACATTTTTATTGTGTTATTTCTACGAAAATTTAGCTTATACAAATTTGTGAATGATTTTATATTATATATGGGCTACCAAGTAGTTAGTTTAAACTGTAACCTGATTTTATTTTTTCAAATTAGGACTTATTGTGTATTATAGATTATATACAATGCTACACCCCCAAAAAGAATTTCTTATCTCTCTGGGGGTGCTCAGTAGGTTTAATTGTTTATTTCTTCAGCAGCCGTAATGACAAGCTGTTTATAAAGCTTATCACACGAAAACTGTCTTTTCATGATTTCACCTACCTCAAGTTTTGTTAATTCAATTTCGACCTCTTTTACAATTGGCCAAAAATTGATTAATTCTTCGGCTTGAAGTGCTTCATCTAGGCACATCTTAATTGCCCGGATTGCATCGTTGTATTCTTGAACCGTCGCACTCTTAATCAGTTGTTCTTCACATTCCATAATGTTGGCCGCAAGAATTATTAGTTTTTCTGTTTTTTTCATTTTTTCCTCCTCAAAAATAATCTGGAGGTTTTACACAGCTCCTCCAGAAAAAATTAATAAATAAAATTTCTTCTGTACTTGCTGTGTAAGCACATTAGATATATATATTATACTATTAATTATCAAAAAAACAATATTTCCCCAATAAATTCTTACAGATTATATTTTTCTCTTTTGGTGTAAGTTGTATGTAATAATCTTTCTGCCATTTCACTTCCCGGTTTTTCTAAGAAATCCTTGTATAGTTTTTTCATAACAGGATTTTCATGCGATTTTCTAACTATGCTTCTTTCATCAATTGTATATAAGGCATCTGCTCTTAATTTTCTAACATCTACTTCTGCTCTCACCTTAGAACTTTTGATTGGTTGACCACCACCCATGATACAACCTCCCGGACAAGCCATAATTTCAACAAATTGATAATTTGCTTTTCCAGATTTAATTTCTTCTAATATTGTTTTTGCATTTGCCAATCCGCTTGCTGCAACAACATTAATATCTTTTCCAGCAATGTTAATAGTTGCTCTTTTGATCCCATCTCCACCTCTTACTTGTTCAAAATCAATCTTAGGTAGATCTTTTCCTGTTAATGTATCTTGTGCTGTTCTTAAAGCTGCCTCCATTACTCCTCCAGTTGTTCCAAAAATAGCACCTGCTCCACTTGCTTCTCCCATAGGACTATCAAAATTACTATCTTCTAGCTTTTCAAATTCGATATTCGCTTGTTTTATCATTCTTGCTAATTCTCTAGTGGTAATAACATTATCAACATCATATAAATTATCTTCCATCATTTCTGGTCTTTGTCTTTCAAATTTCTTTGCAATACATGGCATAACAGAAACAACATAGATTTTTTCTGGATTCAATCCTTCTCTTTTTGCATAATAGGTTTTTAAGATAGCACCAAACATTTCATGAGGAGATTTACAACTAGATAAATGTGGTAATAATTCTGGATAATTCATCTCTATATATTTTACCCATCCGGGACTACAAGAAGTAATCATTGGTAAATTATCATTTTTTGTAAATCTTTCTATAAATTCATTAGCTTCCTCCATAATTGTAAGATCAGCACCTGTATTTGTGTCAAATACTCTATCAAATCCTAAACGTTTTAAAGCTGTAACCATTTTTCCTACCACATTTGTACCAATTGGCATTCCAAATTCTTCACCAAGTGCTACTCTAACCGCTGGTGCTGTTTGTACAATAACTGTTGTCTCTGGATCTTTTAATTTTACCCATACATCATTAATGGTTTCTTTCTCATGCAATGCCCCTGTTGGACAAGCTTCTATACATTGCCCACAAAATGTGCAATTAACATCATTTAGGCTGTGATCTCCAACAGTTGATATACATGATTCAAAACCTCTGTTGATACAATCAATAGCACCAATTTTCTGTACATTTTTGCATGCTGCTACACATCTTCTACATAAAATGCATTTATTAAAATCTCTAACAATAGATGGTGATAGGTCATCAATTTTATGTTCTGTTCTTTCTCCTTCAAATTCGATATTTAAAACATTGAATTTTGTAGCCAATGCTTGTAACTCACAATTTCCTGAACGTGTGCAGGTTAAGCAGTCTTTTGCATGATTTGAAATTATTAAATCTAGGATAACATGTCTTGCCTCTAATACATTTGGTGTATGAGTATGAACTACCATACCTTCTTCTACTGTTTGAATACAAGAGGTTGCAAATCCTCTTCTTCCTTCTACTTCTACAATACACATCCTGCAATCTCCCACTTCGTTGATATCTTTTAAAAAGCATAATGTTGGAATATCTATTCCTGCCTTTTTAGCAGCATTTAATATTGTTGTTCCTTTAGGTACTATTATTTTTTGATTGTCAATTGTTAAATTAACCATTTCTTTTTTCATATTAATCTTCTCCTTTTAATAATTTAGTATGACTCATCCTGATATTCTATTGGTTCTTGTTCTAGCAATGCTTTCTGTTCTTCAGAGAGATATTTTTTGTCAACTACGATGCCTAATACATATTCATCAAAAAAATTATCATTCATAATATAGTAACCATTATATTTTTCTTTATCTCCATAACTATCTTCGATTTTCCATCTGATTGGTTTATCATCAATGATGTGTACTCCAGAAAATGCCATTGCATGATGCATTGTAATTTCTTCAAAGTTTAGTGCTTCTTCTTTCGTCAAATCTTTTATATGGAATGTTTGGCTATAATTATATAACCTTTTATCCAATATTCCAGATTTTTTATCACGATAATTTATAATATGTGCCCCCATATATACAGGAATTTTATCTTTTAATTGCTTTATAACCATTGTTTTTAAATCTTCTATTGGTAAATTAAGAAACTTTGTACACTTTAAATTTCCTAAATATTTTCTACTATACACTTTGTTATATTCCTTATTATACATTGGCACATTTCCTATACTCACAAAATTCTCTAATCTAAGTGTTAAAAATTTATTTTTGAAGTCTAATGGTGTTATATTTTTAAATATGCACATTTTTTCGTCTTTATCTTTATATTCAAGATTGAATGTTAACTTTGGCTCTCCTAGTATTTTAGATAAAATTTCATAGTTTTCTTGATTATATGTCTTTTGTTTGTTTATCATTTCATCTTTACTTGCATTATTTTGTTTTAATAGAATTAATTCTGTTATATCTTTTTTTATTTTTTTGTCATACAAATCACTAATTTTTGCATAATTTATACTTTCTTTTGCATCAGGCATATATTGTTCCGGAATTAATCCATACTTATTAACAATAGCCTCAAACCATTCAAAATATCCACCCTCAGAAACACAAAGTTTGGTTATTTCAGTTTCGATTACTTTTTTTATAGAAGCATTTTTCATTTCTATTATGTTATTATATGTGTGATTTGCTTTTTCAAGTCTATCAAATAGTGAAATATAATTAGCTGATAATTGTAATTGTTTTACATCTATATTTAAATTTTTTGCAATGTTAAATTTTATCATATTAAGTCCTGCATATATCCAACATTTATAACTGTCTTTTTGGTCGTATCTTTTACTTTCTGGCAATTCTATGTTAAATACAGGTTGATTTTCTATTATAACATCTCTATTTAACATTGTATTTTCTAAACCATTATTTGCAATTGCATTTTCAATGATTTTATTGGTTGGATTATCATTGTATTCTTTTGAAAATGATTTTATATCTTCTAATGTTATTTCTACCATAGATTCCTCCCTTAAGTTTTAAGAATCAGGATTATTGAGTCTATTCCCAAAATCCTTTTTTTAATTTCCAATTGCATGGAATGGACAACTTGCAATACAAGTACCACATTTAATACATTTTTCTTGATTGATAATTCTTTTATCTCTTCCTGATCCATCAATGGCATTTACTGGACAATGTTTTTGACATAAACCACAACCTTTACATTTTTCTTCATTAATGGTAATTTTCGCCATTGCTTTACATTCTAATGTTCTACATTCTTTTTGAATAGCATGTTGTCTAAATTCTTCTCTAAAATATTTTAAAGCACTAACAACTGGATTTGGTGCTGTTTGCCCTAAACCACAAATACTTGCTTTTTGGATATTGGCTGCCAATTTTTCTAGTTTATAGATATCTAATTCGTCTCCTTCTCCATTACATAATCTCTCTAAAATTTCTAACATTCTTTTTGTTCCAATTCTACAAGGCGTACATTTACCACAGCTTTCACTTACTGTAAAGTCTAGATAGAATTTTGCTAAGGCTACCATACATTTTGTATCATCCATGACAATCAATCCACCAGACCCCATCATAGAACCGATTTCTTTTAAAGATTCATAATCAATTGGTGTATCTAAGTGTTCTTTTGGAATACAGCCTCCCGAAGGTCCTCCTGTTTGAGCAGCTTTAAATTCTCTACCATTTGGAATTCCTCCACCAATATCATAAATAATTTCTCTTAAGGTTGTTCCCATAGGTACTTCTACTAGCCCAATATTGTTGACATTTCCACCTAAAGCAAATACTTTCGTTCCTTTTGAAGTTTCTGTTCCAATTGAAGAGTACCATTTTGCACCTTTTAGAATAATTTGTGCAATATTGGCATACGTTTCTACATTGTTAATTAAAGTTGGTTTTCCCCATAATCCTGATTGTGCTGGATATGGTGGTTTTACTCTTGGTTGTCCTCTTTTTCCTTCAATAGATTCTAATAATGCTGTTTCTTCACCACAAACAAAGGCGCCTGCACCTAATCGAATTTCAATGTCAAAATTAAAATCCGTATCAAAAATATTTTCTCCTAATACTCCATAATCTCTTGCTTGATTTATTGCAATTTTTAATCTTTGAACAGCAATTGGATATTCTGCTCTAACATAAATATATCCTTTGTTTGCACCAATCGCATATCCTGCGATTGCCATTGCCTCTAATACAGAATGTGGATCCCCTTCCAATATGCTTCTATCCATAAAAGCTCCCGGATCACCTTCATCCGCATTACAAACGACATATTTTTGTTCTCCTTCTGATGCTTTTGTAAGTTCCCATTTTTTACCTGTAGGGAAACCTGCGCCTCCTCTACCTCTTAAGCCAGATTCTTTTATGACATCAATCACTTCATCTTGCGTCATTTCTTTTAATACTTTTTCCAATGCTTTATATCCATCAAAAGCTATGTATTCATCAATTTCTTCTGGATTGACAACACCACAATTTTTAAGAGCAATTCTTTTTTGCTTTTTATAGAAATTTAATTCATCTAAACTATTCACAACAGTTCCATCAATATCTTTACAAAGTAATCTTTCTACCCTTTCTCCTTTTACAATATGGGTATCAATAATTTCTTCACAATCTTCTGGAGTCACCATTGCATAAAAAGTATCTTCTGGTCTAATAATTACAATCGGACCTTTTGCACAAAGTCCAAAACAACCAGTTTTAATTACTCTTACATTTGTTATATTTTTCTCTTCCAATATTCTTCTAAAATTTTCTAAAATTTGAGGTGATTTTGAAGAAGTACAACCTGTACCATGGCAAACTAAGATATGTTTTTCTCTAGTATCTGCTTTTGTATTAACTCTTAAATCTAACTCTTTTCTTTTTTCTTCTCTTATTTTATGAATTTCTTCTAGACTTTTCATAGTTTCCTCCTTTTACCCTAAATGTCCAATTGGGTGTCCAATTGGGGACGTTTCTTTTTGCGACATTTTTATGTTAACTTTCTTAATGATTTTTTACTTATATAAAATTGATATCAAACAATGATATAGGCTTTAAAATCTTATGAACAGATAAAATGTTAAAAGCCTGCTATTATCCTTGTAGACTAATTTAATTATTTTTTTTACCTTCATTTATGATATTATCTAAAACTTCATCTAATTTTTTTACTGTTGCTTTTCCATATACTTCGCCATTAACTGTGAATACTGGTGCTAAACCACATGCCCCAACGCATCTAGTTTCTTCAATAGAAAACAATCCATCTTTCGTTGTTTCTCCTGATTCAATTTGTAATCTTTCTTTTAATCTTTCCATAATTTTTTGAGAACCTTTTACATAACATGCTGTTCCCAAACATACTGCAATATTATATTTTCCTTTAGGTTTTAGGGTAAATCTCGAATAAAAAGTAATGACTCCATAAATCTCTGCCATTGGAACATTTAAAAATTCTGAAAGTTCTTTTTGTGCATTTTGTGGAATATATCCATAATGTTCTTGCACTTCATTTAACATTTGAATTAAATTGTCTTTAATCGGTAAATATTCTTGAAATAATTTTTCCATAAATTCATCCTTCTTATTGCATCCACATTGACATTTGTTTTCACTCATTTTAATACCTCCTCGTATATTATTATTAGGTAATTACATAGATTATATCAAACGAACATTTTTTATACAAGTTTTTTTCTGCTATTATATTGACTTTTTTGTCGAAAAATGTGAAAATTAAATTATGAAAGTATGAAAGGGGGATATATTATGGACTATTATGATTATTACTCTTATACAAGTCCAAGTTATTATGACTATGGATATGATTCTGTAGATACAATTACTACTATTGGGGCTGTATTAGGAGCTTTTTTAGGTTTCTTTATCATTGTAGGCTTAGTAGTTGGTATTCTTCAATTAGCTGGTATGTGGAAGGTCTACACAAAAGCTGGTGAAAAAGGATGGAAGTGTATTATACCTATTTACAACTTAGTCATATTATTTAAAATTTCTGGTCTTTCACCATGGATTATCTTTGGATATTTAGCAGGTATTATTCCATTTATTGGATGGATTGTGTGTTTAGGTATTACGATTTATCAATGTAATGCTTTGGCAAAATCATTTGGTAAAGATGTTGGTTATACAGTCGGATTAATATTCTTACCAACTATTTTTTATATGATTTTAGGATTCGGTAAAGCTGAATACATCGGAAATGGAAATGCTTCAACTACAACTTCTTACCAAGGTGATGGTGTTGTAAACATTTCACAAAGGCCACAAGACGAGTCACCAACTAATAATGACGAGGATAATTCTAATTTATAAAATGTCGAATATTGCGATGAAAAATAGAGGATAACATCCTCTATTTTTATGATTATTTCCATTTTTTGTGTTATAATAAATTTCTAAGGTTTGTATTGATTGCTGTGCTTCTTTTACATCGGAGAAAGGAGATGGTTTCCGATGAATAAATATTTATACACAAAGATGATGGCTACACCGCCATCCCAAGAATATATGGAAGTCTTTTTAGATAAAGTCGATAAAGACTTCCTCAAAAGAAACTTTATTACGTATTCGCCAATTGCAAATGACAAATACAGAGTATCAAATATTGAGTTGAGAGCATTGCTTACAGCTTAAAAGTTTAAGAAACTGCTAACGCACAGCAATCTTATAAATCCCCTTGGAGAATTCCAAGGGTTTTTATTGAATAGGCATAATTACTTTATCCTATTCAATAAAAAAACAAAACATCTATTCATCAATTAATTTTTCCAACTCTCTTATCTTATCACGCAATTCTGCTGCCTTTTCAAATTCCATTTCAGCTGCATATTTTAACATTTCATCCGTTAATTTTGTAATTGTATCTTTAATATCTTCTTCCTTCTCTAATTTATATTCTACCCCTATATCATCTGTGATTGTGACTTTAATAGAATCACGCACAGACTTTCTAATTGTTTTAGGTGTTATATGATGTTCTTTATTATATGCCTCTTGAATTCTTCTTCTTCTATTCGTTTCTGAAATGGCCTTTTCCATACTTTCTGTTAACTCATCAGCATACATAATAACCGTACCATCTGTATTTCTAGCTGCTCTACCAATTGTTTGAATTAGAGATCTTTCTGAACGTAAGAAACCTTCTTTATCAGCATCTAAGATAGCAACTAAAGAAACCTCTGGAATATCTAATCCTTCTCTTAATAAGTTGATACCAACTAAAACATCAAATTCTCCTAAACGAAGGTTTCTAATAATTTCCATTCTCTCTAAAGTTTTAGTATCTGAATGCATGTAATTTACTTTTATATCTAATCCCTTTAGATAGTCTGTTAAATCTTCAGCCATTTTTTTCGTTAAAGTTGTTACCAAAACTCTTTCATTTCTTTCTACTCTGATACGAATTTGTTCTAATAAATCATCAATTTGATTTGTAACTGGTTTTACTTCTATTTTAGGATCTAACAATCCAGTTGGTCTAATAATTTGTTCAACAATATTTTCTTTACTATGTTCTTTTTCATAATCTCCCGGTGTAGCACTAACAAATACTACTTGATTTAATCTTTTTTCAAACTCTTCAAACTTTAATGGTCTGTTATCAAAAGCAGAAGGTAGTCTGAAACCATAATTAATTAAAGATTCTTTCCTTGAATGATCTCCATTATACATTGCTCTTACTTGTGGAATTGTTGCATGAGATTCATCAATCAATAATAAGAAATCTTTTGGAAAATAATCAAATAAAGTATATGGTGGGCTTCCGGGTTTTCTTCCACTAATATGTCTAGAATAATTTTCTATACCTGAACAAAATCCTGTTTCTTTCATCATTTCAATATCAAAGTTTGTTCTTTCTTCAATTCTTTGTGCTTCAATTAACTTGTTATGTTCTTTGAAGTATTGAATTCTTTCTTCTAATTCTTCTTCAATTGTCGTAATTGCTCTTTCCATTTTGTTTTTTGTTGTTACATAATGTGATGCTGGTGATATTAATATATGTCTTCTACTTCCTATTGTCTTTCCGGTTAATGGATTAATTTCTACAATTTTTTCTATCTCATCCCCCCAAAATTCCACTCTAATAGCAGATTCTGATTGATCAGATGGATAAATCTCTACAATATCACCTTTTGCTCTAAACGTTCCTCTTTTAAAATCTATTTCATTTCTGGTATATTGCATCGTAATTAATTTTCTTAGGATTTCATCTCTTCCTTTTTGCATGCCCGGTCTTAAAGACAACATCATTTCTTGATAATCTTCTGGATCACCTAATCCATAAATACAAGAAACAGAGGCAACAATAATAACATCTCTTGTTTCAAATAAAGATAAAGTTGCTGAATGTCTTAGTTTATCTATTTCGTCATTAACAGATGAATCTTTTTCTATATAAGTATCTGATTGCGGAATATAACTTTCTGGATGGTAATAATCATAATAAGAAACAAAATATTCAACATTGTTTTCTGGAAAAAACTCTTTGAATTCTGAATAAAGTTGTCCTGCTAACGTTTTGTTGTGTGCTAAAACAAGTGTTGGTTTTTGTACTTTTTGAATGATATTTGCCATTGTGAAGGTTTTTCCGAGAACCTGTAACACCAAGTAAAGTCTGAAATTTCTTTCCTTCTTCTATTCCTTTTGATAAATATTCGATGGCCTTTGGTTGGTCTCCTGTTGGTTTATATTCTGAATGTAATTTAAACATGTTTCCTCCCTATCCACAAATTTTAAGTTAACCTAGATGAAATAATTACTTTATAATGATTTGCCATGCAGATATTATATCAAATTTGTTCCTAATTTTAAAGATTTCTCTATATATTTATATAAAAATAGTCCTTTTTCTTTTCTAACTGCTTTTATCTAACTTCCATAAGAAGTGTAAAAAAAATCTTTTGACACGAAAAATATCACTTATTTAGAAAAAAACTCTAAATAAAGTGATATTTTTTAAACTGCCCTAATTATTCTATCTCTAATATTTGTTTTCTCATCACTGATATATCATTTAAACTAATTTTATCATTATTATCCATATCTGCTGCTTTTAAATATTCACCTTGCAAACTTTCAACTTGCAAATAATGTTTTCTTAGTATAGACATATCTGTAAGTGTTATCTTTCCATCACTATTTAAATCTCCTGTTACAATAAGGATATATTGTTTATCTGTTTCTGTTATTAACTTATATCCTGTTCCAATTACATCTGTGCTCTCTAGTTCTATTCCCTCCATATTTTCTACTACATATCCTACTTCAGTAGAAATATTTTCTTTAAATGTTTCTAAATTTGTATTTAAAGATATTCTATTAATCCAGTTTTCATCTATCTCATATACAGATGAAGTAATTGTATCATCTGGCTCTGGTTCTGGTATCACAATTTCTGTAATATTGATTGTTTTTATGCTTGCATTTTCTTTTTCATCTTCTGCATATATTGTGTATGTTCCATTTTTTGTTATCATAACAATTGCTTGAGCAGTTTTATCATCTTTAACTATGTTAAGAGTTGTGCCTTCATTTTCGAAATAGTCTATAGTTTGATTTCCGCTTGCTATTTTTATCGTTTTTATTTGTGATTCTGTATCACTTGCCTGTATTGTTACCTTTACAGATTCATTTTCATTTATTATTTCGTTTGTTGTTTCAATTGATGGAGGTGTAGTATCTTTCGGTGTTTCTTCTATATTTGTAATATAAATTTCTTTTACAACCTCATTTCCATCATCATCTTTAGCATACACTGTATATGTACCTATTGTATTAATTGTAAATTCTGTATGAATTCTACTTCCTACACTTCCTTGCCCAATTCTCGTTCCATTATTTGCAAAGTATGAAATAGTTTGACTGCCTTTAGCCCATTTTATTTCATCAATATAAGAATCCTTATCAGTTACTGTTACATCAATTTGTTTTGGATTTTCTGCATTTTGTTCTAAAACAACTTGTGGTGGCTCATTTGGTTGTGGTTTGTCTATTCCAATGATTTGTTTTTTGTATAAGTAACTATATCCTTGTTCATCTTTAACATAAACATTAATCATACAATTTTCATCAACTGTATAATTTACAGTAACTTCTTTTCCTTCTTCTATTGGAATGCTTTCTCCATTGTTTTCAAAGTAATCCATATCAATATCATTTCCAATTGCAATTTTCATTTCCACAATATTACATATAGCATCTGTTGCTGTAATTGTTAAATTATTTGGTGTCACACTATCTTGACTAATTGAAACCTGTATTATTTTTTCTTCTAAAGTAATTCTTTTTTCTATCATTTTTTTATATCCTGCTTCATCTTCAACGTAAAATACATATGTATTATCTTCTGGAGCCACATAAGATACATTTACGTTTTGACTTTCTGTAGTAGACAATGTTTCTCCTTTTGTTTCAAAATCGTCAAAATCTGTAATTTCTGATTTTTTTGCTACTTTTACTTTTATAATGTTACAAATCGCATCTGTTATTTGTAAATTTACTTTTCTTGAACTTTCTTCTTGTGTAATTGTTACTTGAATTGGTGTGATTTCTTCTGCTAAATATATTTGCCTAGTTGTTTTATTTCCTTCGCTATCTTCTGCATAAATAACATATAAACCTTCTTCTTCAATTTCTCTATATTGAACATTTACATCATTACTTTGCTCAAATTGTATATCTGTTCCCTCTACGCTAAAATCAATATTATCTGAAATATTTTGTTTTTTAGCAATTTTCAACTTCGTAATTGTATAATTTATACTTGTCACATGAATTGTTAAATATAATGGATTATCTTGATCTCTTGTCAATGTAATTTGTGGCATATCATTGGGATCATTTATAGTAATTCTTGCTAAAAATCTATCTCCTCTTTCATTTTTAGCATAAACTGTGTAACTTCCAAATCCGTCTAGTTCAAATGTTTCTTCTATTGTTTGTGCAGGTGTTATGCTAAAAGTATATATATCTTCATGATCTTCTTCAAAATAATCTATATTACTTGTTTCTATATATTGATGTACATATTTTAAATCCGTTATTTTATAGGTTGTATCTGTTGCAGTTATATGAACTATATTAGGATTTTCTTCCTCTCTCTTTAATTGGACATTCAATGAGATTTCTTCATTTGAAGCAACTTGAAAATTAACTGCTTTAGATATAATTGGTAAACTAATTGGTAGTACTATAACCATAACTATCAAAAGTATAATCATTCTTTTTATATGATTTTTCATGATAATCTCCTCCTTTTTTGGATCATTTTTCTTATCCTCTTTATTATATCATTACCATTATTTTTTCGCAATCCTATTAAAATGATTTCAAAAGAATTTTTACATTATCTAGTTACAATTCAGACTAAATGTTTGGAGACTAATATATAATATAAATAAATGAAATAAATTTGCGTATCTAAATTTGAAGTTAGAAAGAACCAATAAAAATGTGAGGGATGTTCATTTTTAATGAAAGCGGCTCACATTTTTATTGTGTTATTTCTACGAAAATTTAGCTTATACAAATTTGTGAATGATTTTATATTATATATTAGTCTCCAATTATATTTATTCACCTTTTATGTCTGCTTCAACTTCTTCATTATTTTTGTTATGTCTATCATGTATTTTTAAATAATATGGTTGTATATCTAACAAACTATCCATGTATATAATATTTCCATCTTTATCTGTTATTTTCAAATTAGGAAATGTTTTTATCATTTTTTTGTCTCCCCAAAATTGATATATAAAATTAGATAATTTTTCATTTCCATATATTTTATCATATTGTTCTATTACTGCCTCTTTATTTGAAACATCAATATCATTTTTTACAATCATTCTTACTAAGAAAAACTCAATAGCAAATCCAGTTGATATACAATCTATCATTAATAATATAAATACCGTCATAACAAAGGTTTTTAATGCTTTATAAGTCTTAAATTTACTTTTTATCCAATCAATTACTCTATCAACTTTAGGATTTAAAGAAGCAATTAAGTAGATTCCTAAAAATCCCCAGAAAACTGAGAAGTATACACAAATTCTTCCATTTATATTTAGTGGCATATTTGAATAATCCCACCATTTAACGCCAAGTAACATCTCTCCTAAAAAACTGACAGCATATTCTACGATAGAACCAACAATAAATCCACCAATAAATAATGTATTAAATTTTCTAGGGAATTTGTGCAAGCAAACAATCATAATGACTGCACCTAAACCATATATACCACAAAACGGACCATATAAGAAGCTTTGTCTACTTTCCCAAACGCCTTTTGTTATCATTCCATAAATTGTTTCGATAATATATCCTGCTACACTATAAATGATAAAATATGCTAAAATTCTCCATATACTAATCCCATTAATTGTTCTTTTTTTCTTAATTTTATTTTCCTTGTTTTCTTTTGCTTTATCAACTTTTTCTTCTATTTTTTCTTTCTTTAGCTCTTCTTTCATATATTAACCCTTTCTCAAATTAAATCCTTTAGTTCACTGATTTTGTCTTTATAAAATTGTGTTATGATTTTATATGTATTGCTATCCTCTAAATCCACATCTACCATTTTCAACAATTCTACTGACTTTTTCATACACCCTTGACTTAACATGTTAATATATTTTTCTACAAAACCTTCTTCTTTATTCAAGATTTTTGTTGCAATACAAATTGCTGCTGATATACCAGTTGCATATTTATATACATAGAAATCTGTATAAAAATGAGGAATTCTTGACCACTCATATTGTATCTCTTTATCTATTATAATATCTTTTCCAAAGTATTTTTGATTTAATTCATAATATATTTTATTTAAGTCTTCTGCTGATAACATTCCTCCATTTTCAATTTTTTCATGAACCTCTTTTTCAAATTCTGCAAACATAGATTGTCTATAAAAAGTAGCTCTTATCATTTCCGAAAATTCATAAATATATTCTGCTTTTTTCTTTTTATCTTTCTCATTTTGTATTTGATATTCACTTAATAGAATTTCATTAACTGTTGAAGCAACTTCAGCTACCATAATGGTATAACCTGAATTAATAATATTTTGATTTTTATTAGAATAATAAGAATGCATGCTATGTCCTAACTCATGTGCAATGGTACTTACATCTCGTTTATCTTCTGTAAAGCTCATTAATACAAATGGATGTACTCCATAAACTCCCGAACTATAAGCGCCTCCTCTTTTATTTGGTTTTTCATATACATCTATCCAATTATGTTCAAATGCTTCATCTAATAATTTTCCATATTCTTCTCCTAATATGGCTAATGCTGTTTTTACTTCTTGTTTTGCTTCTTCAAATGAAATTTTATCTTTATTTTCTTGATACGGATTTACATACAAATCATACATGTGTAATTCTTTCAAATTTAATAATTTTTTCTTTAATGAAATAAATTCATGATTAATTTCTAATCCCTCATTTACTCCTTTCATAAGTGCTTCATAAACTTTAATAGTAGAATCATCTTGATCTGTCGCTTTTTCTAGTGAAGAATTATATTTTCTTAATCTCGCTGTAATTACTGTTTGCTTAACATTTGCCAAATACATTTCTGTTATTGTATTGATATATTCACTATATTTTTTATACATTAACTGAAAAGCTTGTTTTCTAACTTCCATATTATTACTTTTTAAATACTTCGTATACGTCGCATCTGTTAATTCTACTTCGTTCCCTTGTTCGTCTATTAATGTCCCAAATTTAAATTCTGCATTTGTTAATATATCATATATATTTTCTGGTCCTGAAAACACTTCTGAATACTTTGCTAATAAATTTTCTTCTTCCTTGCTTAAAATATGTCTCTTATCTTCTAATATATCCCTAATATCTCTTTCATATGGTTTTAGTCTTTCATCCTCTGACAAGTATTTGTTTATTAATTCTTCTTTAGTAAATGTAATCTCAGGTGTCATAAAAGATGTAGCTGTCCCAAATTCTGATGATAAATTTTCTACTTCTTTAAATAATTTTATTCCTTCTTGATCTGCCATATTTAAATGATAAGAAAACATTCCATAAGAATAAATTTTATCAAAACTAATTAGCGATTTTTCATATAAAGCATAACATTCATATAAATTATCTGAAGTATCACATAATATACCTTTATATGTTTCAATTTGTTTTAAATCATTTTGTAGTTTTTTTACAGCATTATAAAATTGTTCTTTATTTTGAAATAAATCTGTTAATTTCCAATTATATTTATCTTGTATAGTATTCAATTTTCCTTCCTCCTTTTCTTTTGTCATTTTATCATAGTTTATTTTTTTATACAATAGAAAAAATACCTTACTATTATAATCCTATAAAAAAATTATGAATAATAAGGTATTTTATTGGATAAAAACTAATTTTTCTATATAACACTATCGCTTCGATCTAATAAATAGTCATATGCTAATATATTGGAATTTTTATTTCCATTCCTTCTGTTATATCACTTGTTGTCATTTGATTTAATGTTTTAATTTCTAATATTACATTTCGAATATCTTGATTTTTAAAATACATATTTTGCTCTACTTGTTTTTGTGCTATCTCCCATAAGGTTTCTCCTTTTGCTATATATTCTATTTTATATTTTTTTTCACTATTAGAATATGATGGTCTATTAAATATCCATAAGACAACTCCAATGATAAGTAAAAAAACAAGAATTGCTCTTGTGAATTTATATTTATTTATTATTTTTACATTTTTCATAGTAACCCCTCCTTAATGAAAATATGTTCGCTGTATTTGTATTATATGCGAACATTTATTCTTTGTCAATAGTTACTGCAAAAAAATGTTTGTTTTTTCTTTGGATTTAAGTAATAACTAAATTAATATTGGACTTATTTGTTCTCCTTCTAGTGCATATTCTATTGTCTTTATAATGGATTCCACGTCAAAAACAATGGACCTTGGTTTTGTAATTGGATTATCCTGTCTAAATGGAACGAAATAATAATTTTTTCTATTTAATAATTTTCCTATATTTTCAGCATTACCACTTAATCCGTTATTTGTAGATGGTGCAATTACTAATGGTCTATTATTTCTTAAATGTGATTTTGCTGCCATTGTAGCAGGTGTATCAATGATGTCACAAGCTAATTTTGACATGGTATTTCCAGAACATGGAGCTATAATCATAATATCTGTCATTTTCTTTGGTCCAATTGGCTCTGCATCTGCAATGGTATGAATGATTTCTTTTCCTGTTATTTCTTTGATTTCATTTATAAACGTCTCTGCCTTCCCAAATTTTGTATCTAATTGATAACTATTAAATGACATAACCGGTACAATTTCTGCTTCTTTTTTTACAAGTTCTTTTATTTTTGGTATTACTTTATGAAATGTACAAAATGACCCTGTTAATACAAATCCTATTTTTTTTCCTTTTATGTCCAAGTATATTCCTCCTTTCTTTTGCATATACATGATTTTCCTATTGAATAGGAAAATCGACTTTTATCTTGACCCTATATAAGATTTTCCATATATACAACAAGGTAAAGTTTCTTATATATATTATGATTTTATGTAAATGTTAGTTGATACTTTTATACAATTTTTAATATTATCTTTACTTTTTCAATAGGAAAAGCACCACCCATAACTGGTGGTGCCTGTTCCCTGACAGAAAATCTAATTTCCGTACCGAATATAGTCTACAACCGTAGCTATAAATTCACTATTTGTTGGCGTCCCCTTTACTGCCGATACACTATGACCAAACAGCTTGTAAAGAACATCTACATCCGCCCTCTTCATCGAGACGGATATCGCATGTCGAATACCACGCTCTACTCTGGATGGTGTTGTTTTATACACCTTCGCAATATCCGGGTAGAACCACTTGGTTATACTACACAAAATTTCTGGTTCTTTAAGCGCCATAACAATACCCGTTCTGATGTATTGGTATCCTCTTATATTAGCAGGAATACCAAGTTCATGTACGATTCTTGTTACTTCGCTTTCATTCACGTTTACAGGATGGACTTCTTTTTTGTCCTTTTGCTTTTTGTCTTCCTTTTTGTCCTCCTTTTTATCTTCTTCCTCTAAGGAAGAAGCTATTTCTTCCAGTTTTCTTTGCATAGCTCTGATTTCGTTAAGCATTTGTTTTTTATCCATTTTGATTTTCTCCTTATGTGTTTGCTTTTATAACTTTTGTAATTTTTAGTCTACCCCGTGCCTTTCTTTTCTGTCATTTTTCATTTTATACTCCTTTCTTTATTTCTAGGAATTTTCCCAGATACTTATATTATACTCTTTTATTTACATAAAGTCAATTTAAGGTAATACCTTCCCTATATTTAGATATTTAAGAGTTATAATATTAAAGTCAAATTACCCTATTAGTTGAATATTTCCATTTTTTATGATATAATATTATCTAATGAGAAAACTCTCATTTTAGAAAAATAGTTAACACAAGGAGGATAAGAAATGAGGAAAATACCATTCTTTAATATGGAATTCCCAAAGGTATTAACATCTGAAGAAGAAAAACGGATTATAGAAAGATTACCTGATCCTGAAGCTCAAAATCAGCTAGTAGAAAGAAATTTGCGATTAGTAATCTATATTTGTAAGGAATATATAAATAATCATATAGTTGGTCCAGAAAATTTTGATGATTTATTTTCAATAGGAACACTAGGATTAATAAAAGCCAGTCGCACCTTTTCACCAGAAAGAAAAACTGTATTTCCGACTTATGCGGTAAAATGTATTCAAAACGAGATTAGAATGTATTTAAATAAAAACAGAAAAAAAGAAAAGACAGAAAAACACTTGGATGATATCATTGCAACAGATAACAATAATAAATTATGTTTGATTGATATTCTTTCAGATAAGAACTCTATTCTTGAACATTATGAAGAATTAGATATGATTTCTCGTCTTTTAACAGATATGATTAACACATACAGTCAGCAAGAAAGAGTAGTTTTTTATTATGCCATATCTGGTAAAAATCAAGCTGAAATAGGAAAGCTTATTTCAACCTCACAAAGCTACGTATCCAGACTACTTAAAAGAATTTTTAATAAAAATAAGAAACTTAATAAAAAACTTCAATATGTTAAACGGATTTCCGTAGATTATCTGGGTGATGAAATAATTTTGGTAACCTTTCATAAAAAACATTTTAATACTGAACTGTATTCGTTCTTAAAAAATAATCAACATAAATACCATTACCTCCTAAAATCTTACAAAGACAGGATAAAAGTAAGCGGATTTATGCAAGATATTTTTAATCTTTTAGCTGAACTTTCCCGTTTGGCTTTAATTTAACTATTTTACAAATCTTTAAAAGGGCTCTTTTTAAGAGCTCTTTTGTCTTTCTCACTTGAAAAATACATATATCCGTGATAGAATATAACCTAATGGGAAAAATCCAGATATATGTAACAAGTTAGTTAGTTATTTTTAGCTTATATTTTAAGAGGAGGAGTTTAAATGACTACGCAGGATTACAAGTTTAAACCGACTGCCGATATGATGAATTTACCGGCACCATTGACTAACGAGGAAGAAAAAGAACTAATGAAAAATTTTCAAGAAAATAGAAATCTTTTTATTCTACGGAACCTGAGATTAATAGTATATACTGTAAAAAAATTTGCTACTAATAAAACAGAGTCCGAAGAGTTTTTCTCTGTTGGTACTATTGGCTTGCTAAAAGCCGTTAATACCTTTAATCCTGACAAAAAGATAAAATTCTCAACCTATGCAAGTCGATGTATACAAAACGAAATTCTAATGTACATGAGAGCTTGTAAAAAGCACAATAATACAATATCATTAGATGATATTGTTTCCACAGATAAAAATGGCAATACCTTAACATACATGGATATACTCTATGATGATAAATCATCTGATTTTCCAGAAAACTTTTTCAATCAAGATCTTGTTTCTGAACTTTTGGATATAGCTTTAAACAGATTAACATATAAAGAACAAGTTATCTTTCTTTATAGTGTGTTAGGTGGTAAAACTCAGAGAAAAACAGCAGATTTTATGAACCTATCTCAAAGTTATATTTCAAGATTGGGAATACGTTCTTATAAAAAAATTAGATATTTTTTTGAACAACAAGAAAAAGTAAATATACACTTTGAAAAAAAGATATCATTTCTTGTAAAAGACGATATATTTATTATTACTTTTTTTACAGAGTTTTATCCTCAGAATTTAAAAACTGTTTTACTTGAGAAACATAAGAAATACCGTTACAAATTATTTTTCCGGAAAGATGGCACAATACGCGTAATCATGGGTATGGAACATAAATCTTTTCAAATTTTAGCAGAAATAATCATGGCACTTTATAGTCATTAATAAGCTTGTCTAAAAGCGGAGTCTTAATAATAAGGACTCCGCTTATCTCTAAACTTTTTTCAAACTTTTAATTAAAATCAAACTAAAAAATAATAAACTTTTTCTTTATGAGCTCCATCTCTCTTCACTTCAGTATTCTTCAAAAGTATTTAATATATTAGAAATGTTTACCTAAAGATATTGTTTTCCTTATAAATTGTGATATAATGTGTTTAATTTTAAATGAAGGGAGTAGCATATATGAATAGTAAAAGTGAAGAAATCTATGAACGGGTACTAAAACTAGCAAACTTCACAATCAGTTCTCGTTCAACGATTCGGGCAACTGCCAAAGCTTATTGCTTATCAAAATCCACAGTGCATAAAGATTTAACCCATCGTTTACCCATCATTTCACCACTTTTATATAAACAAGTACGTGAAGTGCTAGATACAAATAGAAATGAATGGCACATACGCGGTGGAATGGCAACAAAGAAAAAACATCAAAATAGCAAAAGATAATTCTTTTAAAGCTAAAAAAGCGGATCCCTTTTCATTTTAAGGGGTCCGTTTTCTAATTTATCTCCTTACTTCAATTTTATTTTCATAAATTGTATCCATTATTTCATCTGAATAGTATTTGTCAAAAAATACATCTATATTATTTGATGCTGCAATTTGACGATTTCTTTCTTCTTGTCTAATAGCTGCCATTGATGATACAGCTATATTAAATATCATGAAAATAGCAAATAAAGCTGTTACTGTTCTAAAATAATTATTTTTTATAATCTTCTCTATATTTTCTATTAGTGGTATTATATACTTCATAAATAAAATTCCCCCTATTCCCCAATATGTACAATGTAATAAACTTGTTCTTCCATGTATATTAAACCATAAATGTGAATAATCCCATGATATAGTTCCAAATAGCAATTCTTGGAAATAAGAACATAAATATTCTACTATTCCCCCCAATACCATTGTGATAAAAAAGATTTTTAAATATCCTCCTTTTATTCTTGGAACAACAAAATAATATGTCAATATTCCTAGTCCATAGACTTGTGCAAATGGTCCAAATACCAAACCTTGTCTTGAAACAAAATGCCCATTTTGAACAAGTCCTACGATCATTTCTATACCATATCCAATGATACTTCCAATAATAAATATCCAAAATAATTTAATAACTTTATTAATCCATTCTTCTTTTTTCATCTGTTTCACCCCTCTAAATCCATTTTATCAATCTTTCTTGTGGCGTTAAATCGCTTTTTCTTACATTTCTATTACATTTTTGTAATTTAACTATATCATGTAAATATTAAATATTTTTTTAGTATTTCTTAATGTATCCTTAAATAATTCTTAAGAAAAATAGAGATTAAAAGAATTTATCTTTTAATCTCTACAATAAAAGCTATGTAATTATGGATTTAAATATTTGATTGCTGAAAATGTTGTATCTATGATAATTAAAACCATACATATCAAACAAGCTATTCTTAAAATATGAGTTGTGTTTCCTTTTGTCATTTTTTGTATCTTATTTTGTATATAAGGATGTAGCTTTTCTAACAATATTAATCCAATCACACCCCAGAATATGGAATACAATAAACTAACTCTTCCTTGAATATTTAAAAAATCATCTGAATAATCCCACCATCTTAGCCCAAAAAGCATTTCTAATAAGAAAGATACAATATATTCAAATAATGTAAATGCAATTGCTGCAATTAAAAATTTTAAAAATGGCTTTTTATATAGCTTTTTTGTTGCTAATAATAACAAGACCGCTCCAAATCCATATATCGGACAAATTGGACCAAATAAGAATCCTCTTTTTACAAAATAGCCATGTACAAATAATGCATAAATTGTTTCTATTAGCCACCCTAAAAAAGAATATATAAAGAAATAGGTTATATATTCAATTATTTTATCTTTCGTAGTTTTTGCTAATACTACTTCTTTTTCCATAAACTTCCCTTTATTTCCTTTCTATTTTATATCCTTTTGTATTGATTTTAATGCCTCTTCTGTTACTTTGCTTTTATCAAATTTATTAATAATAAATATCAAAATTCCTACCAATAAAAATGTGATAGCATAAATAATTAAACTTGACTTCCAATCACCTCTCATTAAAGTATGTCCTGCAAATGTGGATGATACAACTGAAGGCAATCTTGCAAATGTGGATATCAATATAAATCTCAATGGTTTAATTGGTAATAAACCTGCAATATATACTAATAAGTCTTTTGGTGTTCCGGGTATCATAAATAATATAATCATTATCCATTCAATTTTTTTAGGATTTTTAAATAATTTACTATTCTCTATTTTTTTTACTTTTTCTTCATTGCAAATATCATACACAAACCTTCTTCCTAATTTTCTTACTAAAAAGAAAATTGCCGTTGTGATGATACATACAGATATGGTTATAAATAGTAAACCTCCCCATCCTCCATAACACATTCCTGCCAATATTTCTATTGGTTCACCGGGTAATATAATTAAAAATATTTGTGCTAATTGCAAGCCAAACAGCATCAATAATCCAAGAAAACCTGAAGCATTTACTTTATTTTTAAAAGCCTCTTGTCCTTCTGCTGTACTTAAATCTTTCATGACTGGTATCAAATAGATAATAACACCAATAATGATAGCTAGTGCAATAATTGCTAAAAATATTCTTAATAGTTTTATTTTACTTTTTCTGCTCATTTTTATCCTTTCTGTTTTATACTATTTAAATAAAACATAACATATATATTATACCACATTTTTCCTAAAATGTATGCATTTTGCAGTATTTTTATCTTACATTTTTGTTATATTTAGTATAACAAGTATTTATTAAATATTTTTTTATGAAATATTAAAATTTTCTTAAGAAAAAAAAATAAAGCATACAATGCCTTATTTTTCAATAAATTTTCTTATTTTATTCTTTTTTCCATGTCATTATATATTCTGTCTCATTAAATTGTTCATTTAATTGTATCTTACTATTTTTAAATTGTCGCTTTGAAAAAAATATAATACTGTTCATGTTTTTTTCAAATACCTTTACAAATATTTCTACATCTTTTTCTAGATTATCTCTACAGTAATTTATTAATTTGCTTCCAATTCCCTTTCCTCTATATTCTTCTTTCACATAAATTGCCTTTATTTCATTATCATAGATAGAAATAAAGCCCAAGATTTCATCATTTTCAGCATATACATAGGTTTTAAAATTTTCTAAAAAATCGACCTTTGTTTGATTATAAATCTCTAGCCAATAATCTTTTTCAATAAAACTATTGGCTTTAAAATTCCCTTTAACCCATATTGTCATCACATTTGTTAAATCTTCTTCTTTTATTTTTCTTATCATATAATCACCTTTTCCTTTGTTTCTTTAAATTTAACAAAAAAATGTGTATTTTTCAATATGTTTGTGTTAAAATTTGATGTCCTATTTTATTACATGCATTCTTATTTTCTGCCTTACATATCTCTAAAATTTATCTGGATTCAATCCTAATCTTTTAAAATTATCATTAATTTTTTGCATATTTCCATACATTCCATTTCTAATCTCATATATGTAATTATCCTTTTCTGGATTATCTGTTTCACAATTTAATTCTTTTTCTATATCATATTTGACTCTTCTAAATTCAAAAGATATTCCATTTTCTGTATGATCTTGTGATTCATAATCCCCTTCAATAATAAAATAATTTGCCACTGTTGTTTCTAATAGATTAGCATCTTTTTCTTTATTTCTAATTACGTCAAAAGAAAATCCAACACTTCCTACATTAATGAGTGTTCTATTATAGATTTTATCTAAAAATGGATGATGAATATGTCCATAGATTGCAATATCTGCTTTTTTGTGAGATATCGTTTTATCTGTTGGTAAAAACATTTTATATTTTGTTTCAATACTATCTTCATTAACAATTGGCTCTCTATCTGTCCATGGCGTTGCATGGAATAGTCTAACTAAGCTTCCATCTAACATAAACTCATAACAAAATGGTAAATTGTTTAACCATTCCATTTGTTCTTTATTTAACAGACTTTGATTCCATTCTAATCGTCTTTTTTCAATATCTGACATCTTATTGATATCATGATTATTTTCAGAAAAATGCCTATCACAATTTCCGCGTATAACAACATCACATTTCTCTTTTACTAATTTTAAGCATTCCACAGAATGATTTCCTTTAGCAATAATATCTCCTAAACATATAATTTTATCAATATGTCTCTTTTCTATATCCTTAAATGTCATTTTTAATGCTTCTAGATTTCCATGAATATCTGAAATAATAGCAATTCTCATAATTTCTATATGATATATTGTATATCATATACTCCTTTCTTTATTTTCTATTAACATTATATTGATTTCCTTCTAATTCGTCAAATGTTTCAATTTCACTAATCTATTAAATTCTTCTTCTAATTCCTTTTTCTTTTTTTCATCTTTTGTCATTGATAATTCTGAGCTAATTTGTGACAATTTAAACTCTAGTAATAATCTATCATTTCCATTATTATTTTTTTGCTTTTCTAATTTTTCTTTTTCATATTGTAAATAACTAGAATAATTTCCTTCATATTCTTCTATTTTATGATTTTTAATCATCCATATATCTGTTGCAATATGATCTATAAATGTCTTATCATGTGTAACTAATAAAATAGTTCCATTATATTTTTTTAACAAATCTTCTAAAGCTTCAATAGAAGGAATATCTAAAAAGTTTGTAGGCTCATCCAATAGTAATAAATTGCTTTCTGATACTAATATTTTAGCAATAGATACTTTTACCCTTTCTCCTCCACTTAAATCTTTAATCTTTTTGTCTAAATCTTTGTCTTTAAATAGCAGATTTGCCAATATATTTTTCACAAATACTTCTGATTGGTTGGTATCTCTCATGACGTTTTCTATAATAGAAGTATGCATATTTAAATTGGTAAAGTCTTGACTAAAATATCCTATTTTAACATTTGGATTTATTTTAATGCTCTGATGATGTTGTTGCATAATTTCCTTTACTAATGTTGTTTTCCCTATTCCATTTTCACCGATCAAAGCAGTTTTACTATTTGTTTTTACAATACCATTTGCATTTTTAAATAGTATTTTATCTCCTAATTGAATATTTAGGTTTTCTATACGAATGGCAATTTTACTTTTCACCTTTTGGTCTGTTTGATATTGCATACATATCTTAGAATTGTTTTGTGGCCTTTCTTTTACTTCTAATTTATCTAATCTCGTTTTTAATGCATTTGTATGCCCTTCTAGCTTTTCTCGTATATTTTCAACACCTCTTTTATGGAGCCTTGCTTCAGAGTTTCCCATTCTTTTTGGTGTTTTTCGAACTTCTTTAGCTGTATTTTTTGAAATTTGAATAGCCTTTTCTAATCTATGTTTTTCCTCTATATATTGGACATATTCAAATTCTTTTCTTTTGATTTCTGTTTCCTTTTGTAATTTATATTTAGAATAATTTCCTTCATATTTTTTTACTTTTCCATTTGCAATTTCAATAATAGACGTACAGATTTCATCTAATAAGCTTCTATCATGTGATATAAGAAGTATAGGACCTTTATACCTTTTCAATTCTTTTTCTACATAGTTTATTGCATTTCTATCTAAATTACTTGATGGTTCATCTAATAGCAAGATTCCACTTTGATTTACTATCTTTTTATTAAATGCTTGTTTCTTCTTTTCTCCACCACTTAAGTGCTTATTTTCAGAATGGAGTTCTTCAAATTGCTCCATATATATAATATTTTGATTACAGACAATTTCTCCTGTATCTGGTTTTATTCTACCAGAAATCATATCTAGCAATGTCGTTTTTCCAGAACCATTTTGTCCTACAATACCTACCTTTTCGTTTTCATATATTTTTAAATTCTCGATTTCTAATACTTTTTTATCTCCATAATATTTAGTTATATTTTTTAATTCTAATACCATAAAAACTCCTCCTTTAATCATATTAAAGAAGGAGTTTATTATTATTTATCTCATTTGATACTTATATATGTTTAATGTTATTAACTTATTCATTTTTATATAAGATATATTATCTTGAAAATTTGTATTATTAATAAACCATTCTAAAATATGATTGTATATTATTTCATATATTTTAGTTTATTAATAATCATTATCTTTGCACCTATTTAACCTTTCTTTTATTTTCATTTACTATTTTATCACATCTTCATTTATTTTTCAATCCTATTTTCTAATCCATAGATGAATCTTCTATATAATAAACTTTTCTTTTGAAGATAAATTTGTTTGTTTTTTTCCAATAAAATAGCAAACAACCTATAATAAATATAATAGCTAATACGATTAATGTAATATGAGAATATTGTTCAAAAATAGCAAGCATATTTGTCCAGTTTTCACCTACAATATTTCCTATGATTAATAGTACTGCATTCCATACTGTTGACCCTGCTGTTGTATAAATTAAGAATTTTCCCATAGGCATTTTACTAATTCCTGCTGGTATTGAAATTAAACTTCTAACAATTGGCACAAATCTACAAAAGAAAACTGTTTTATTTCCTTTTTCATAAAACCATTTATCTGCTTTATCTATATCTTCTGCTTTTAATCTTAACATTTTTCCAATTTTTCCAGAAACAACTTTTTTTAGTCTTTCTTTACTTAAAACTCTTCCTGCATAATATAAAACAAGCGCTCCTACAAGTGATCCTATAGTTGCTGCCACAATCATAACCACTAGATTAAGACCTGTATAAGTCGTCATAAATCCGCCAAATAACAATACTGCCTCTGATGGAATTGGTGGAAAAATATTTTCAATTGCAATTAAAAAAAATACCCCTAAATATCCAAATTGTTCCATTATGGATAACATTATCTCTTGCATATATTTTCTCCTTTTTTATTAGATGGTTGTAGTATACTATTAAATCATATTCTTGTCAACTTTTTTTACAAAATACCTTTTTATAAGAAAAAAAAGATGTTAAACATCTTTTTTCTTTTTCTATTCATTCTTTTCTTTTTCTCCATTATACTCATTTACTAAATATAATGGTCTATTTTTACTTTCATTAAAGATTCTTCCTAGATATTCGCCTATAATACCAAATAATAAAATCTGTACACCTGAGAAGAATAAAATTAATAGTATAATTGCTTGATATGCTTGTATTGCTGTACTTGTTATAATACATTTTGCAATCACATATACAAAATATACAAATAAAAGTATAAATGTTGGTATACTAATATATGTTGAAATTCTAAGTGGTGATGTGGTAAATGATGTGATTCCATCAATTGCTAAATCTACTAATTTTTTATAATTCCATTTTGTTTGACCTGCAATTCTTGGATCTCTATCATATAACACTTCTTTCTTTTTATAACCAATCCAACTAAACATACTCTTAGAATTTCTTTGAGATTCTCTCATCTTTTTTAATGCATTCACACATCTTCTATCTAACAATCGAAAATCTCCCGTATCTTTTTGAATTGGTACACTTGTTAAACTTTGAAGAACTCGATAATACATTTTTGATGTAAATTTCTTTAGCCAAGTTTCTCCTTTTCTTGAACTTCTCTTGGCATAAACATCATCATATCCTTCTTCCCAATATTTAACTAACTCCGGAATCAATTCTGGTGGATCTTGCAAATCTGCATCCATAAAGATAACACAATCTCCTGTTGCATAATCCAATCCTGCTATCATGGCAATTTCTTTTCCAAAATTTCTAGAAAAATCAACATAGCTAATTCGACTATCCTTTTCTCTATATTCTTTTATTAAATTAATTGTATTGTCTTTACTTCCGTCATTTACAAATAATATTTCAAATTGATAGTTTCCCATTGTATTCATTAATTTTTCTAATCTTTCATATAGATGTGGTAATGATTCTTCTTCATTATATGCTGGTATGATTATTGTTATTTTTTTCATATTATTCTCCTTCTTTCTAGCTTTTCATTAATATAAACATATATGCAATATATTGTCTTGGAAAACGATTTGTTCTTCATCAAAAACATCCCAATTTTTTTGTAAAAACTCATTTTTTAACTTTTCATCATTTTCTATCGTTATTAGATTTCTTCCTGTATATAATTGTATAATCTTTGGTACGCACCAATCTGCTGAATATGCTTTTATGTTCATATCTCCTGAAGCTTTTAATTCTGGATATGAATATTGAATACTTTTGTCATGATAAATTGAAATTTCTGTAATTTGTTTACCTGTTTCTTCTTCATATTCACTTATTAGACGATTAATCTCTAATGTCACAGTTTTATCCATATAATTTCCAACATAATGATCAATTGCAAAACTCATAAAACTAACAAATTGAAGGAGTAAAAAAGCAACTAATATAACGATAATGGCATTTTTCATTTTTACATGTATCTCTGTCTTCATAAATATATACATTGTTAATAATCCAATGATAGCAGCCATAGGATAAGAACTTCTTGCTACAAACCAAATAGAATTTGTATCTTGTAAAATTTGTGGTGCTATCGTTGCAAATAAAGTTCCTGCAATTATGTAAAATGCACCTAATATTTCCAAAATCTTTTTCTTTGAAGCTACCTTCCTTTTTAATGCTTGATAAATGATAATACCCAATAAAATTGCAATCACAAGAATAAATACATATTTGGGTAACAAATCATATGTATTTACCAACATTCTTTTTGTACCTTGCAATATTTTTATGATAGATTCTGAAAGGATAATTTGACCTGCTACTCTTTCATATGTAAATAGAAATCTAACCAATATAAAATTAAGTATGGCAGGTATTCCATATGTTAATGCTACAATTATATTATTTTTTATAAATTCCTTTATATTTTTAGAATATTTAATAATATATAGTAGCGAAATTGCTACAAAAAGACCTACTGTTCCCTGATAACAGCAATTTGCCACTATCATCAAAACAAGTGCTAATAAGATCGATTTTTTATTTCCTTCAAAAAATTTCTTTATTTGCTCTACTGCTAATACACATAATAAAACAGATAATACCATAATTCCTTTTTCTATATATACAAATAATTCTATTGAAAAAGGATTAATAATGATTAATGTTGAAATAAGGATACTAATTACATTGTTTTTTATTTCTTGGTTAACTAATTTATTTAATTTATATAAACTAATAATTGTACATAAAATTGCAAAACCGTAAGACAATAAATAGGTTCCATAATTTCCTATACGCAAAAGTCCCCTTACTATATAAAGTGCTGCTCCCGTTACAATTCTTCCGCATGAAAAGAAATGTGAAACAATATCTGTTAAATTTGTTGCAAATACACTGTATGTATCAGGTGCATATTGCATAATACAAAATACACCAAAAAATAAAATAGTTATCATAGAAAAGATATATAAATTTTTATCTAAAAAAGTTTCTTTTATTTTATTTTTCATTTTCTCCATGCATATCCTCCTTAAGTACGTTTTGTTTTAAAAGCAAATAATTTACTAATAAAGAAATTTAAAATAACAACCACTACTGTGACGATTAATTTACTAATCATTTTAGGAATTGGCGTCATAAATAATAGCCAACCTCCTAAAAATTCAATTACCATTGTAAAAGCTCTTCCTAATATAAATTTAAAAAATTCTTTTGCTTTTTCTTTTCTTGTTTTTGCTTGAGAATGAAATACCAAATCTTTGTTAGTAATATATGCAAATAAAACAGCTAGTACAATTGCTATAAAATTTGAAAGATTCTCATTCCATTTAAATATACTATTCATGACAAAGAAAGAAACTAAATTCACTAATGTCGTAAATACTCCAAATATAATATATAATATAACTTCTTTCGTTAATACTTTTTTCATGATTTCTTTTAATTTTTCCATGATTTTTCGTTCCTTTATTTATTATTTTTGTTTTCTATTTGTGTATAGCGTAATAAATTTAATTCATAATTTTCTCTATGTTGTTTTACAATTGTATGTAAAATGATTCCACATTGCTCGCAAATAACTGCTAATGTGATAATCCCTGTTGCAAGTACTGCTGATGGCATTTTTGTAATATATCCTGTTTTACAAAATTCGATAATAACTGGTAGCCCTATTATAATACCAATAATTAGTAAAATAGCAAATATAATTGTGAAAAATTTTAATGGTTTATGGTCTTTAAACATTTTAATAATCGTTTTAATTACTTTTATTCCATCCGAAAACGTATTAATTTTAGATTCACTTCCATCAGGTCTTTCTCTAAAAACAATTGGAATTTCTTTCAATCTAAATTTTTTGTCTAGAGCAAATAGTGTCATTTCTGTTTCTAATTCAAAATTAGGACTTAAGACTGGCATATTTTTAACAAATGTTTTGCTAAATGCTCTATATCCAGTCATAATATCTTTTAATTTATTATTAAATAATATATTGATGGATTTTCTTACCAAATTGTTTCCAAATTCATGAAAATTTTTCTTTATTTGTTGTTGATAAGTTCCATTTGAAAGTCTATCTCCTATCGTCATATCTGCCTCATCATTTCTGATTGGTTCAATTAATTGATGCACAAATTCAGCTGGATATGTATCATCTCCATCTACCATAACATAGATATCTGCATCAATTTCCCTAAACATGGTTCTTACAACATTTCCTTTTCCCTGTCTTATTTCTTTTCTCACAATTGCTCCTGCATTTTTAGCAATCTCTGCTGTTTTATCTTTTGAATTGTTATCATATACATAAATATCTGCATCTGGTAATTCTTTTTGAAAATCTTTTACCACTTTTTCGATTGTTAGTTCTTCGTTATAACAAGGTATTAGTACAGCTATTTTTTCCATTTCTATTATCCTTTCCTTTTATATTTCTATGATTTTATTAATCTACACTTTTCATTGTATAGGAAAAATTTTATATGAGGTTAAAATAAAAGTAAATTTCCTATACAACAAAGTTAAGCTTTTTATAAATGTGTTATTACAATTTGTAAAACTACATAAATTTGTAGTACTGTTCCAATGATGCCAATTGATTTTTGGATATTTTTATTATCGTACTCTGTTCTTAACTTAATTTGACTTCCTACCAATATCATTAACAATGGCAATATTGGTATAAAATATCTTCCTTGTATACCTGCTATTGAGTCGCTTCCACAGGTTGTCCATTGTACAAATAAACTTGTGAAAATCAATCCACCTACTGCAAGAATTGTTAAAGCAATCATAATCTTTTGATACAATTTAAATCTATCTTTTATTGTTTGATCTGTTAATGTTATCCAAATAACCAATACAAATAATATGTAAGGAACTGCCGTATGAACATTTACCAGTTCTCCCCAGCCTAATTCTCCACCAAACATGGTTAATATATATTGGTCACCATTTAATGCCAAAGTATATAAACAATTTTGGATATACTCTATTGGATGCATTAAGACTGTTTTTACTTGAAGTGCTGAATCTCCTTCTCTAAAATATCTTAAATATGTACTAGAAAATCCTAGCCAAATCAAATTAATAATACATGCAATTGCTACAATCATTATCAGTGGTTTCATTTTTTGTTTATTTTTAAATTTTTCTTTTGGTATAATAAACATTAGTAAGACTAATGGTATATATACAATCTTACATAAAGCCATGATAATAGACATTACCAGCAAAATGATAATCTGTTTTTTACCAATAATTTGGTCTTTTTTATGAAATACCAAACTCATAATATAAGCAATATATAAAAACGCTACAGAAATGGTCATTGCATCTGGTGAAAGTGATGAAAATCCTTCAATCGCTATTGGTATATATGACAATAATAAAATTGCCTTTTTGCCAAATGGAATTTTCTTGATTGCTAAATAGATAAGTCCTACAGAAACAATCATATTCATAATTCTGCCACCATAAGCTAATAACAATACTTTATCTGTAAATAATCTGGTTATAAAAATTCCGATTGCTTGAGGTAGATATTGTATAAATGAATATACTGCTGATGTTTCAGAATATAAAATGGTTTCATTTTCTGGTTCTAACCCTAAATTCAAATAAGCTTCTACATCACCATAAGTAATGGTTGTCCAATCGTCTGTTAATGGTTTTACAATGTTTTCTGGCATCTTTGTTCCTAATGTATCGCCATCAATGCCTTCTACCAATTTTCCAATGGATACTTCATAACTTCTGTACCAATGATATAATTCATCATGATTTTTAAATGTAGGCATACACAAAATATAAAACAAGCAAATAACAGGAACCGTAAACAAGAATATATTTTCTATTTTTATTCCTTTTTTATTATAAATATATATACTTATGATAATTGCATAAAGTGATATAAGAAGAGCGATAACTGTAAAAAATACTTGTTTTGTTGTACTAAAATAAAATTCTTGTGTAGCAATTCTTCCTTCTCTACTTTCTCCATTGACTGTATATGTATATTGTTCTCCCTCACCATTTTGTAGATATTTTACAGTAAAAGCTTTACTGCCTTCTTCTACATTATTAAATGCAATCCATAATGTATATGTCTTTCCTTTTGATTCTTTTTGTCTTTTAAATTCAAATTCATATGTTGTATTTTCTCTAATATTATTTCTAATAATTGTTTCTTCTTCTATTGTTTGTCCATTTTCATCTTGAATTCCAATGGTGATTTCTCCAGAAACATTCGTCTCTTCTTTTAAAGGATCAAATTGTATATCTACTCTTTGGAAATTATTTTCTGCTGCCACTATTTTTTGTTCTATTTTATATCCTTGTTTAATATCTTTTACGCTTTCTTGTGCCTCTATTGTTTCACTTTTATTATACAATTTATCTGTTATTCCTAATGCATAATTGGCTGTCATTAGAATAGCTATAACACTTATGATAAGTATCGTTAAAAATTTCCATTGTTCTTTTATTTTTGCTTTTACTTTTTGTATATCCATCTTCTTTTATTCTCTCCTTGTTTCTAATTATGTAGATGTCTATTTTGCTGTGTATGAGACTTCTACAATTCTTCTGCAAAACCTTTTTGTAGTTTGTTAAAAATTAAATATCCAACAATACACGCCAAAATTCCTACACCTATTAAAATGGCAATAGGTACTAAATCAGGAGTTGTTTGTTCGTAAAAAATTGCTCTATATCCATTGATAATATATGTCATAGGGTTAAGGTCTAATATCCATTTAAAATTTTCTGGTATTGTATCTGCTGCATATACAATTGGTGTAGCATAAAATAAAAGTTGTAATGCAACACCTATTAAATGTTGTAAATCCCTAAAGTATACTGTTACACTAGATATAATAAAAGATATTGCAAGTACAATAATATATTGTGCAATTAATACAATTGGATAAAATAAAATATATTTTGTAATTCCCAATCCTCCAAAAATAACAAATGCCATAATAATAATCGTAGATATAATAAAATTAATTGCTTCACTTGTTACTACAGAAATTGGCAATATCTCTCTTGGAAAATATACTTTTTTTAATATATTACCATTTTCGATCATAGTGGATGCTGAACGTGTAATGGCTGTTGAAAAAAATGTCCATGGTATCAATCCACAACACAAAAATATTACATAATTTTCTTGTGTATTTCTTAATATTAAAGGAAATACAATTGCATAAACAGCAATTTGCAATAATGGATTTAAGAAAGACCATAAAACTCCTAAAAATGAATTTTTATACTTTCCTCTTATTTCCTTTTTTACATTTGTTTTTAATAATTCTCTATATTTATATAAATTTTTAAATACATTTATCATGATATTCTCCTTTAGTTACTTTTTGTTATACTCCTTAATTTTCTTAATACGCTTTTTACTTGCTCATATATATGCATTTTTTTTGTAATAGCAATCATTTTTAATCTGAATTTTCCTATCGGGGTTTCAAAATAATCATAAGAAGATTCTGCATTACCTTTTATTTGCCCAAAATATTCCATATTTACTTGATCACATAACCACCTATATTCATCTTTACCTGCAATATAGTGACTGGTTATTAATTCTTTACATACATCTAAAGCTTTTTGTAGTGCGTATCCTGTTTCTATTTTTGCGATGTTTTTATTTTGTAGTACTGTTTCAAATTGTTTTTCCATATTCTCTACCATATGATTAATGGTAAATCCTTCTAATATGCGTTTTCTACAATTTACTTTATATGTATCTAAATTGTCTAATATTTCATTAATTGCCTCTATATATGGCATGATTTCTTCTTCTTGATAATCAAAGTTTCTAATTTCTTTTTCCTGTTGTAAACATGGAACTACTCTTCCTACCTTTTCATTTACCAATTCAGATTGTCCTCCAACATCAGCTGTTACAACTGGTACTCCCATTGCCAAAGATTCGTAAGCTGTTAAAGCCAATCCTTCTTTTATAGAACAGTTTATTGTCATATCACTAATGGCATATATATTTTCTGTTTCTTTTATATTTCCTAACAAAAGAACAAAATTCTGTAATTCATATCGTTTTATCATTTTCCTTACTTTTTCTAGCATAGGTCCATCACCTGCAACGACACAAATAAAATCTTTTCTTTGCTCTTTTAATTTTTTTAAAATTTTCATTAGTAATAACGGTCTTTTTTGTTCACTAATTCTACAGATGTAACTGATAATATATTTCTTAGTTGGATTTTCAATGTTTAATTTTTGTAGTATCTCCTCTTTATCATATTTTTGCGGATTAAACTTATCTTCATCTACTCCAATATAAACTGTTTCCACTTCTTTTGGATTTCTTTTAAAATAGTCAATTAATATTTTCTCGCTACTCTTATTGCAAACTAATGTTTTGTCAATGCAAGAAGATACTGTACTAGAGTCTCTTGAATACCCTCCTGCTCGGTTATACCATTCTTCCATATGAACATAATCCATAATAGGAATCTCTGGGTATTTTGCTTTTAGATATGGTATCATAGAATATCCTATAAGGCTATTCGTATTAAATATAATGTTAATATGATATTGTGCAATCAAATGATTAATAAAAGCTACCCAATATTTTTTATCTAAGAATGTTGTTAAATCATAAACAATAGCTTGATTATCAAATTCTTGTCTCCATGGATTTGTACTTGGTTGTGTTGTTACCATAATGATATTAAATTTTTTCTTATCTATTCTAGATATTAAATCCAAATTAAATTTATCAGCTCCACCAGTTATCATCCATGGAATCATCATTAAAATATTGATTTTCCCGTCATCTATTTTTTCAGCATCTGGTATATCTATAGATTCTATGATTTTTTCCCAGTTATAATCTTGCTTTGGATATTGAATTGCCTCTACATTTTCTTTTATTTTTTCACCGGTAGTCCTTACAATTTCTAATGCTCTTTTCATATTTTCTTTAGAACGTTGCAATTCGCTTCCTTGTTTTTTTCTTCTATACCAAAAGCCATCAAAATTCATTCTAACTGGCCTTTTTCCAACTGCTAACAGTTTTAACCATAAATTCCAATCTTCATTTACTGCTTTCTCTCGTAATTCATAACCATTTACTTCAAAGAAATCTGTTTTTCGAATAAGTGCTGTTGCTACCAATAAATTTTCTTTTTTCTCCATTTCTGAATCAAACCATTTTATCCATTTAAATTCCATTCCTTCGAAATTAACCACATCTGTATACGCCCATGCTGCCTCTTTATTGGTTTGCAAAGTCGCATATGCACATTCTAAATATGTTGGATGAATTAAATCATCATCATCTAAAAAAATTAGATATTCTGCATTCTTATCTGATTGGTTTGCTCCATAATCTCTTGTAGCTGCTAGCCCTGAATTTTCTTTTGATACAACTTTTATTCTTTTATCAATCTTTTCTATTTCTTTTAACTTTTCTATACTTTCCTCATTCGTTGAACCATCATTAACAATAATCCATTCCCAAAAAGGAAATGTTTGATTTAATACACAATTGATTGTCTGATCAATATATTTGTGTCCGTTATAATATGCTGTAACAATGGTAATCTTTGGCTTATATTCTGTTTCTTCATATTTTATCGTTTTTCTTTCTTTTCCCGGTTCTAAACTATAATCAAACATCTTATTCTACCTCTATTTTTTCTTCAACTTTCTTAGTTTTTCTAATAATTTCCATCCCTTTGAATCATATATCGCATTGATTGCTTTCTTTTGTTCTTTTATAATTTCTTTTGATTTATCAGCTTCCATTTTTTCTTTTTCGTATTGTGCATATAACTCATCATATCTCTTTTTTCCAAGTTTCATTATCATTTTTTACAATTTTTGCATATTCTGCGTATCTATCTTCACTTTCAAAAATATTCTTTTTTGCTTTTATTCTTAAATCATTATATAAATCTTTGTAATATGTTATTCTATAAACATACTTTTTATATGTTTCTAGATCTGGCAATTGTGAAATATCTTTTTCTTCATTCTCACATTGATTAATAAATTCTTCACATCTTTTTATTAATCCGTCTCTAATAGGCATATATTCTTTACTATTCTCTTTTGGATTTTCTAGCATGTCTGTTATATCTATTTTTCTAAAATCTGTATCAACAAAAGATGTTACAAATTTTAAGAAATCTTGCAATCTATCCTTATCATAGTCTTTCTTATGTACTAAAATAACTGGTGTTCCCAATGCTGTACAAGGTAACGCTATATGCAATCTACTTGTTATTACTAAATGTGCTGCTTGATATGTTTTTAATAGTTCTTCAACATCCTTCATTCTTGTTTCAAAGCTTTTTTCTTTTATTTCATTTTTATCTACATCATGTGTTATCATTTTTATTGGTCTTTTTGTATGTTTCTTTACATATTCTGCTGATTCCTCGTCTAAATCTGCTAGACATATATAGTCTTTTTTCTCTATTCCTTCAAATGGATTCATTGTCAATGTCATGCATCCTGAAAAAAAGCTATCTGCATTACAATTTCTTTTTAATTTCTTTTGGCTTTCTGTGTCTCTACATCCTATTGGTTGATGTTCTCTAAGATAATCTCCACCAAAACCTTGTAGATACTTTTCTCCTACATCAATTTTATCTAAAGCAGAAAAATGCATAGAAACTAATAATGGATAAATATATGGTGATGGTGGCCAAGCAGCCTTTACATCTAAAAACCATCCGTTCATAATCATAGAAACATATTCCTTTTCTTTTGGAATAAAGCAATTCAAGTTTTCTCTATCAATTAAGTAATCAATATGTGGTAAAAACCTTTTTGCTACATAGGTCTGTATATCATCTCCTATGTTTTCTGTTTCTTTATAATACATAATTCCATATTTCACAAGCTAATATCTCCTTTATTTTTTGAATTATTTTGTAGCCTCTATATAAGCATCTACCACTTCTTCTGTGTTACCATCCATTCTGATTTTTCCATTATATAACCAGATTGTCCTATCACAAAGTTCTTTAACAGCACTCATATTATGTGTTACAAATACCATTGTTTTTCCTTCTTTTTTTAGTTCTTTCATTTTATTATAACATTTTGTTTGGAAATGCTCGTCACCAACTGATAAAATTTCATCAATTAGTAAAATATCTGCATCAACATTAATAGCAATGGAAAAGGCAAGTCTCATATACATACCTGATGAATACGTTCTAACAGGGTTGTCTATAAAATTCTCTAGTTCTGAAAATTCAATAATATCTTTTAATCTATTGTCAATTTCTTTTTTGGTTAATCCAAAAATAGATGCATTAAAATAGATATTTTCTCTACCTGAAAAATCAGGGTGAAAACCTGCTCCTAATTCTAATAATGATGTTAATTTTCCTTCTGTTTCTATTTTTCCACTATTTGGATAAATGATTTTAGTTAACAATTTTAATAATGTAGATTTTCCACTTCCATTAGTACCAATTAAAGCAACTACTTCTCCTTTTTTTATTTTTACATTAATTCCTTTTAAGATCTCTCTTTTTTCCTTTTTATTCCTACTAAATAAGAATAATAATCTTTCTTTTATTGTATTTGCTTTATCCATATATACATTAAAACTTTTATAAACATTATCAACTATAATTGGATATTCTTCTTGTTCTTTCATATTATAATTCCTTTCGTTATACTTATTTAAAATCGTCCTTATTATATCAATAAATATTTTGCTTGTAAAGCAATATCCTGTTCTTTTTCTATATTATAAAAACCATATAATAATCAAATTTACTATATGGTTTTTATTTTTAATTATTTACGGTTATTTTGCAAGTTGCTTTCTTTCCTCCATCTTTTGTTATCGCTGTTATCGTTGCTGTTCCTTTTCCTACTGCTGTTACCGTTCCTTCTGATACTTTCGCTACATTTTCATTACTTGAAACCCAATAAATAACTTTATCTGTTACATTACTTGGATTATAGGTTGCATAAATAACTGTTTTTTCTCCTTTTTTCATCGTCTTCTCTGTTGTTTTTAAGCTAATACCTTTCATTTGCGTGTTTTTATCTACAACGATAATTTGACAACTTGCTGTTTTTCCTCCGTCTCTTGATGTTGCTGTAATAGTTGCTACTCCAGTTCCTACTGCTGTTACATTTCCTTCTGATACTTTGGCCACACTGGTATTACTTGATTTCCAATATAATACTTTGTCAGTTACATTACTTGGATTATAGGTTGCATAAATCGTTTTACTACTTCCTTTTGTCAGAATTTCCATGGTGCTATTTAATGTTAGCTTCTCTAACTTTACAGTTGTTCCATTTCCTACTGTCACTTTACAGGTTGCTGTTTTTCCTCCATCTCTTGATTTTGCTGTAATCGTTGCTGTTCCATTTCCTACTGCTGTTACAACACCTTCTGATACAGTTGCTACTTTTGTATTACTTGATGACCAGTATAACACTTTGTCTGTCACATTATCTGTCACATTACTTGGATTATATACAGCATATATTGTTGTCTTTTCTCCTTTATTCATTGTCAAATTTGTCGTTTTTAAGCTTAGACTTTCTAGTGAAATTGTTCCATTTCCTACTGTTACTTTGCAGGTTGCCGTTTTTCCTCCATCTCTTGATTTCGCTGTGATGGTTGCTGTTCCATTTCCTACTGCTGTTACAACACCTTCTGATACAGTTGCTACTTTTGTATTACTTGATGACCAGTATAACACTTTGTCTGTCACATTACACATTACTTGGATTATATGTCGCATAAATAACTGCCTTTTCTCCTTGTTTCATAGTTAAATTTGTTGTTTTTAAGCTAATACTTTCTAATTCCACTATTCCATTGTCTACTGTTACTTTACAGGTTGCTGTCTTTCCTCCATCTCTTGATGTAGCTGTTATGGTTGCTGTTCCTTCTCCTACTGCTTTGATTGTTCCTTCTGATACAGTTGCTACTTTTTCATTACTTGATTTCCAATATAATACCTTATCTGTTGCATTACTTGGATGATAAGTAACTCCTAACCAACCTGTTTCTCCTACTTTTAATTTCATAGTACTATTCATGGTAATAGATTCTAATCCAATAAAATCAGGATCATTTACAGTTACTTTACAGGTTGCTGTTTTTCCTCCATCTCTTGATGTTGCTGTTAGTGTTGCTGTTCCTCTTCCTACTGCTTTGATTGTTCCTTCTGATACAGTTGCTACTTTTTCATTACTTGATTTCCATGTTAATACTTTATCGCTTGCATCACTTGGATTATAGGTAACTCCTACCCAGCCTTCTTCTCCAACATCTAATTCTATATTTTGTTGATTCATCTTAATAGATTGTAATGCTTTATCAATTTTAGTTACAATTACTTTACAAGTTGCTGTTTTTCCTCCGTCTCTTGATGTTGCCGTTATCGTTGCTGTTCCTTCTCCTACTGCTGTTACATTTCCTTCTGATACTTTTGCAACCTTTTCATTGCTTGATGTCCAATATAATACTTTATCTGTTACATTACTTGGTGTATATGCTGCACCAATATATCCTGTTTTTGTTGTTGCTTGTTCTCCTACTTGTAAATTTAATTCTGTTGTATATAGTGATATAGATTGTAGTTTTATGTCATGAGGTTGTGGGTTAGATTCTGGCATATCGTTATATACTGGTATAATAAATGTAATTTCATTATCCAAACTATCTTTATACAAGTCATAATTTGAATATGATTGATTTGTTGGATCTTGGACATTTGTCATATATTGATGCCAGAATAAATCATCTTCATCTACCACTTGGCTTTGACCATCTTTTAAAATTTTCGTTCCAACAACATCCCATTTATTAAAATATGCTGTGTTTTGTCCAGCCTCTATGTATTTTTTTCCGATTAATTTTGCTCCACCAATGATTGCTTTATATTGACTATCCCATCCTTGTTCTTTCGCATAAGCTAATCCATTTGCAATAGGATCCCCTGTATCATATGCTCCATAATTAAAGAAATTATAATATCCTTCATAACCTGCATATGTACCGCTTACAGAATCACTTCCATTCACGCCAACTTCTTGAATGATTTTACTTTTTATATAGAAAGCACTTATATTACTTTGTTTTGCCGCTTCAACAATCATTTGTGCATAACTCATGGTTATATCATTTCCGTTAAAATCTTTACATGTGATAGTTTTGTCTAAAAATGTACCTTTTACTGATTTTTGAATAACTTCTACTGTTTGCTGTTTTTCATTATATGAACTTTCTACAAATTGAAATATATTTTTCTCATTTAAAAAATTTCGAGGATCTAAATAATAAGCCACAATAGCATCTGAAGCACATGCATACCCATTATCATCTTCAAAATCACAATGTTTCCAACTCAAGTCTGAGCTTACATGGACACGATTTCTATGGATGCTTTCATCTCCTCTTTCTTTTTCAATTAACTCATCCCAGTTAATTCCTGTATAATATGCTTGGAAATTCCAATTTGGATACTTCTCAGCTAATACCTTCAATTTTTGTTGATAGTCCTCTGGAAATGCAGATATTCCCGACTTTACATATTGTGCGTATTGTGCTGCGTTAACTATATATGGCATAAATATTAATGCTGTTACAACACAAAGCAATACAACCACTAATAAAACTTTTTTCATTTTTTATCACTCCTTGTCGTCTTTTGTCGTAAAGTCATTATATCATTTCTTTGTTTTTTTCGTCAATAAGATTTCTCCTAAAAATATGAAAATAATACTACTCTCTTTATCATTCCATGTTCCATCCCCTAAAGGTATCTATATTATATTTTTTGCTATCCCAACACTTTACATATTCTAAATAAATCAGTTTCTAGCAAGCTGTTACTGATTTATTAAGAATATGTAGCGTGTCGGTCCCCCCCGAAACCCGCTTAAAATATAATATAGATACCTTTAGGGAATGAAACATGGAATTATAAGTAAAAAAAGATGCGACATGAATATATTTTAATCATGTCGCATTTATAACTTACTATTTAACTGTTATTTCACAAACTGCTGTCTTTCCTCCATCTTTTGTTATCGCTGTTATCGTTGCTGTTCCTTTTCCAACTGCTGTTACATTTCCTTCTGATACTTTGGCTACATTTTCATTACTTGAAACCCAATAAATAACTTTATCTGTTACATTACTTGGATTGTATGTCGCGTAAATAACTGCCTTTTCTCCTTTATTCATTTCCATATTCGTAGTTTTTAATGTAATACCTGTCATTTGCGTATTTTTATCTACAACAATAATTTGACAACTTGCTGTTTTTCCTCCGTCTCTTGATGTTGCCGTAATAGTTACTACTCCGTTTCCTACTGCTGTTACATTTCCTTCTGATACTTTGGCTACATTTTCATTACTTGATTTCCAATATAATACTTTATCTGTTACATTGCTTGGATTATACACAGCATATATTGTTTTAGTACTTCCTTTTGTTAGGATTTCCATGTTACTTTTTAATGTTAATTTTTCTAGGTTTACTGTTCCGCTTCCTACTGTTACTTTACAAGTCGCCGTTTTTCCTCCATCCCTTGATTTCGCTGTTATTGTTGCTGTTCCATTTCCTACTGCCGTTACAACACCTTCTGATACAGTTGCTACTTTTGTATTACTTGATGACCAGTATAACACTTTATCTGTTACATTACTTGGGTTATATACTGCATAAACAGTCGCTTTTTCTCCTTTATTCATAGTTAAATTTGTTGTTTTCAAACTTAAACTTTCTAGTGAAACTGTTCCATCGTCTACAGTTACTTTACAAGTTGCTGTTTTTCCTCCATCTCTTGATGTTGCTGTCAAGATGGCCGTTCCTTTTCCAACTGCCCTTACAGTTCCTTCTGATACAGTTGCTACTTTTTCATTGCTTGATTTCCATGTTAATACTTTATCTCCTGCATTACTTGGTGTATAGGTAACACCTACCCATCCTGTTTCTCCTACCTTCAAATCTAATGCTTCTGTTTTCATTATAATAGATTCTAGATTAACAAAGTCAGGATCTTGAACTGTAACTTGACAAGTTGCTACTTTTCCTCCTGCTCTAGAAATAGCTGTTAAAGTTGCTGTTCCTCTAGAAACTGGTGTAATAACACCTTCATGTATTTTTGCAATTTTTTCATTACTTGATGTCCAATATAATACTTTATCACTTGCATTATTTGGATTATATGTTGCACCTATCCATCCTGTCTCTCCCAATTTTACTGTAACATTTTCTTGTTTTAAGCTTATTGATTGTAAAGGTACACTTGGTTTAGTTACGAGTACTTTACAAGTTGCTAATTTTTGTCTATTTCCACTAATTGCTGTAATTATTGCTTCTCCTTGTCCTTTTGCATAAATTGTTCCTCCACTCACAGTTGCTACTGAAGCATTTGATGTATACCAGTAAACTGTTTTGTTAGAAACATTACTTGGTGCATATGTTATTGGCATAAAATATGTTGGATTTGGATTTTCATTTGTTATTTCTAAGTTTACTTCTGGTTGTTTTAATGAAATAGATTTTAATTGTGTTGTATTTTCTGACTTTTTATTTAATTGATATGCTTCTACTATTCCTCTAACATCTGCTTGTGCTAATCTTCTTATATCTGCATCTGAATCTATAAATGTTCTATCTTGAGCATTATCAATATAACAATGTTCAACTAAAAGAGATCTTAATTCCACTCTTTGTGCATATCGAATAATTCCATAATAATCTTGTACAACTCCACTATCATACCATTCATTTGGCTGTCCACTTCTGGTTTGTACACCATTATTTTGAATTCCTAAAGAACTAATTGAATTCAACATAATTTGTGCTGCTTCAGAAGCTTTTTGATAATATTGTACTTTTGTTTTATCTTGTGTTACCCAGATAGCAGCCCCTCTAGCACTTCCACCAGCTCCTGAGTTAATATGCATACTAACTAATAAATCTGCATTATAACTTTTAGCAATCTCTACTCTATCATAAATACTAGGATTATCATTATATCTTGTTAAATATACTTTAACACCTTCATATTGTTCTAGTTCTTCTTTTGCGTATTGAGCAATCTTAAAGTTTACTTGGTCTTCTCTAAGACTTCCTCCCATTGCTCCCGGGTCACCTCCACCATGTCCCGGATCTAATACAATAACAAAGTCACCATTACTATTTGCTGCTTTTGATTGGTTTGGTAATATTGTGATAAGCACAAAACTGATTAACAAAATACTAAGCATAATGACTATTTTCTTTTTAACATTACTTCTCATTTTTCATCTTCCTTCCTTTGCATATTTTTATACTAACAATCATTACAATGATTATTAAAACAATTCCAAGAATAATGATTGGCATATAATTTCTTTTATTCAAATCATTATTATCAGCTTGTTCTGCTGGATTTGTGATATTTTGTTCACTTTCATTACCTGTAGGATCTTCTACTTCCATGTCTGCTTTTTTTGCTGTCAAATAATAAGTTTTAACTGTTTGTCCATCTTCAGCAGTTACTTTTATTTCTATCGTATGTGTAACATCTTTTAAATTTTCATTTCCTATCATTTCTACTGTTGCATTTTCATTTTCAGGAATCGCTTCGATTTCCAATTTTTCTAAACTTTGAGGATATTCAAAAGCATAATTAATTACATCTTTATTAAAATCTGGTGCTAATGTATATTCTCCTACTTTTAAACTTTTCAAATTTGCATTTGCCTTAGAAGCATCTCCTTTTGTAATATATACAAAATAGCTTTGGGTTGCTACACCATTTTCTGCTGTTACCTTTATTTCAAATTCATTTCTTCCCTCTTTTAGGTTTTTATCTCCTATTACCTCTACTGTTGCATTTTCATCATCTGGTATCCCTTCAATATTCGCCTGCTCTACATCATCCCCTACTGTTACAACATATTCTGTTGTAAACATTTCAAATGTTGGCTGAATATCTATTCCATTAATTTTTATTTCTTTTAGCATTGGATTGTTATTTCTTGTTTCTGCATATGTAATCGGCAATAAGGCTATTAATAAAGCTATTATTAAAATACTTATCATGATTAACTTTATTGTTACTTTTTTCACGATATTCCCTCCCCTTTTCTATTCTATCTATATCTAGTCTACGATTATGTGCAAATTTTGTCAATAGATTCTACTTTATTTTTAAATTGGTAACTTTTTACAAGACCGGGAATAAATAATATGCCATATAACACCTTGTTTTTGAAACCTTTGATATCTTTTATATGATATTGTTTGGTTAAATAGCTAAATAAAATATAGTGTTTAATCACATACAATCGTTTCTTCAATGGTACACCTGCCATGTCATGCTGTTCTAGTATTTCTTTAAAGTATTGAAAATGTCCATAAGGATTTTCTTTGAAAATTTTTTGTATATTTTTTGTATATCCATCCTTTTTATAGTCACATATCATAATCGGTTTATTAATGCATTTCATTTTATATTTCAAATCCATTTCATGATACATTCTTGCTTCTGTTGAAAACTTCTCATGATTTTCAATTTTATAGTGATATTGTTTTCGAATATTAGCAAAAAACACAATTGCTTTTTCTCCTGTTTCTTGTTCTTTAAAATATAAATCAAACATTGTAGTTTCTTCTTTTTGAAATGTATTTCCTATATTGTTTCCTTCTATATCATATTTTAAGAAACATAAACCATATAAATCATCTCTTTTTTTCGTTTCGTTATATGCTTGTAATATATCATAAAATGCAGTCTCTGAAAATATATCGTCAGAATCGCATTCTACAATCAAATCTCCATTTGCATAATGTATTACATGATTAATAGCTGCCATTTTTCCTTGATTTTCTTGTTTATGATATTGTATTTCAAATACATTTTCACGAATATACTGATTGATGACCTCTTCTGTATTGTCTGTAGAGCCATCGTCTATTATCAGCCATTGTGTTTGTACATTTTGTCGTACTTCTTCATTTTGTTCTAAGTTTTTGACAATACTTTTATATAGGCTGTCAAGCATATTAGCTCTGTTATATGTTGGTGTAATAATGGATAATTTCATATTATTCTTCCTTTAATAAATTTTCTAATTCTTTTATGATGTGTTGATTATCATAGGTTTGCTTTTCATCTTGTATTACTTTTAGATGATTCTCTATGACATATTTTAATTTATTATAAATTTCATGTTCTTCATTTTCTACAATAATTGCATTTTTATAATTTTCAACCGCTTCTCTTGCTGCTGTATTCGTAATGATAATTGGTTTATTTAAAATTTTTGCCTCTTCTAAGACCATTCCATATCCTTCAAACTTAGAAAGTAAACAAAACATATCTGCCTGTTTCATATAAGGATATGGATTTTCTTTTGCTCCTAGTAAGAAAAATGTTTTTTGTAAATGTTCTTCTTTTATGATATTTTCTAATTTTTGTCTTTCTGGTCCATCACCAATGATGTAAAATTTATTTGCATAATGATTTGCAATTAATTCTCTATGAATACGGATTAGTCTGTCAATTCCTTTTTGTTCTACCAATCTTGCAACAGTTAAAAAATTCATTTGTTCATGATCAAATTTGAAATCAATCTTTTCTTCTGATTTTTTAATAACTTTTTCAGAGTCTATGTAGTTATAAATGACAGTTTCTGATGGCTTCATATTTGGATATCGTATGTCAAATACCTTTTTATTATCTTGACTCACAAAAATTAATTTTTGATATTTATTATAAATTGTTCTATCAATGATTTGTTTTATTTTCGCTTTTATACTATTTCCATATACCTTTGAAATATCATTATGTATCCAAGCTATTTTTTTTGTTTTTACATTTTTTATACTGAATAATCTAGTAATTGGACCTTCTAAAAATGCCACTTCTACATCATAATCACCTTGTATATATTTTTGATAAAATTTTTTTTGAAAAAGTAATATTTTTAGTGGTATGATCATTTTTTGTAATTTTGTTAATTCTTTATATGTATTATTAAATATTCTTTTTATCTTTATATTCTCGTTTAAATCTTCTTCCAGTTCTCCTTTTCCATAGATAGTAAATATAGTGATATCAAACGTATCACTCAATTTATTTACCATATCTACTAAGACTCTTTCTGCTCCACCCAAAGTCAAACTGGTTATTCCAAATAGTACTTTTTTCACGTCTACTATCATTCCTTTCTCATCCTGTAATTAAGGTTAGGAAAGACTAAACAAATTTTTCTTGCAATTTATCTCTTATAAATTTCACTCTTGCTAAGCCTGTATATATTTTTAATGTCAGATTATTTACTGTTTTCATATACAAATTTTTTAATCCCTTTTCTTGTAAATATTTATTTTCTTTCCATTCTGGAAATTGATGATTTAAAGCTTCCCATGCTAAATGAATTATTTCTTTTCTTTCTTTTTTGTTTTCTATCATAACCATTCTTAACATAGAACTACACAATATATATCTTGCATATGTATATTCTATTTCTTCTTTATATTCTGCAAATAAATTGTTTGTTTTATAATATGTAATTACATGATCTAAAACATCTAGTATTTCTTTTGTCCTTGTATTTTGTACATTAGATATAGAATTTTCTCTTTGCACATAATGAATAAACGGTTTCTCAACAATTCCATAATTTTGTATATATGGTAATAATTTATAGAAAAATTCAACATCTTCATATCGATAGCCTTTTGGGAATTCTAAGTGATTTTCCTGTATAATTTCTCTTTTGATTAATTTATTCCATGCAACCACTCTTGTATAAAGAAACATTTCTTTTTTATTGGTATATGTTTTCCCCTTACTTTCTAAAACCTTATCTGGGTATTCCCATAAGAAATCACATTCGACATAATCTAAATTTTTTTCTTTTGCTTTACGATACATTTCTTCATACATATTGATTTCAACATAATCATCTGAGTCTAAAAAGGCTATATATTCTCCTTTGGCATAATGAATGGCATAATTTCTGGCATCTGATAAGCCCCCATTTTCTTTTTCTAAGTAGATGATTTTGTTTGGATATTTTTCTACAAATTGTTTTGCAATCATTTCTGAAGTATCTTTACTTCCATCATTGACAAGCAAGATTTCAATATCTTCTAAAGTTTGATTTACCAAAGATTCTAAACATTTTTCTATATAATTTTCTACATTATAAAATGGAACAATGATACTAACCTTTATCATGATTTAACCTTTCTTCTTAAATTTAAATACCATTTGATATTCAAACTTAAAATCATTTTTCTTAGCAATTGTTTTATATTTTTTACTTTAATATTTTTTGTCATTTTTCTTTTTCTAATTTCTTTGATGTATTCCTTCTGATCCTTTTTTTCTAAGGTTTCTATTTTTAATAATATCGCATTTGTATAATAAATTTTCAATGTTTCAGCTATTTTTTTGTTTAATTTATATCTATCAATTTTCATCAGAGCTTCATCATATTGTTTTAAAGCATCCTTTGCTTTTTTCTTTGTTTTTTCATAACTATCATTTCGTGTAATACTTCCTTCTACTTGCACATAGTGGTAGCCATAAAAATTAATTGAAATCATCGTTTTAGCAAGTACAATCACAAATGGCATTAATCCAAAATCTTCATGCTCTGTTCCTACTTTAAATTCTAGTTTGTTTTTTATAAAAATATCTCTTTTAATGACATATACACATGGTGAATCTAATAACACATCTGTAGCATATAATTCTTCAAAACCTTCTTCTCCTGTTTTATTCTCAAATACAGGTCCATTTACTGTTTCTATAACGTTTCCTTTTTCATCTTCTCTTTGTAATTTAAATTTAATTAGGTCAATATCCTTTTCCATGTATTGTTTTACTAATCCATATAAATGAATATCTAGATAATCATCTGCGTCAAGGAATAAAATATATTTTCCCTTTGCTTTTTTGATTCCATAATTTCTTGTATCTGCTACGCCTGTATTTTTCTTTTGATAGTAAGAAATAATTTTTGGATTTTTTTCTTTGTATTCTTGTACAATGTTATCTGATGCATCTGTACTTCCATCATTAATCATAATAATTTCTATATCCTCGTCTTTTTGTTTTAAAACAGATTCTATACACCTTTTTAATGTTTTTTCCCCATTATATACGGGAATGATGACACTTAATTTTTTCAATATTCTCTCCATCTTTCTTTTATTATTTACATGATTGTTTCTAGTATTCTTAATATATTGGCATTATATATTTCATAATCAAAATTATCTTTTATTTCATATCCATTTTGTAAAAATTGTTTCATTGCTATATAAATCGCTTGTGTATCTTTTTCTACTACCATTCCTCTTCCATTTTCCACTTGCTCATAATCAGATACTTTTGTAGTTATCATTGGCTTATTTAACACAAAACTTTCTAGGTACACAACCGGATAACCTTCATATTCAGAGGATAAAATAACGCAATCACTAATCCTAAAATATGGATATGGATTTTCTTTTCTGCCTAAGAATAAAATTGTATCTTCTAAGTGATATTCTTTTACTTTTTCTTGATATAATTTTGTATCTTTTCCATCTCCAATAAATAGAACTTTAAATAAATGATTTTCTTCTTTTAATTTTTTAGAAGCTTCTATAATTCTTGTTAACTTTTTTTGTCTTTCATCATGTCTTCCTACATTTAAAAAAATAGGAACTTGTGTTTTTATGATTTCTTGTATATAATCTTCCTCAATTGGTTCTTTTGATTTTGTAACAATGTCTCTCCCATTTATGAGATTATTACAAGTTATCACCTTGTCCTTTAAGTTAGGAAAACTCTTTATAAAGCCATTTGCCCCTTCTTTTGAAACAAATACAATATGTTTAAATTTATCACAAAAAACATTTTTAAAAAATGTTCTCATTTCTTCTTTATTCCCATGATATAGTGTCAAATAATCTGCATGACACCATAAGGCAGAATTTTGAGAAGCAGTTCTTGCCATAAAACTACTTGCTAAAGAATATGTAGCAAAGCTTGCTGAAAAGTCAAATTGATTTCTATATTTTATGATAAATTTTAATCGATTTCGTAAATTGCATAGTTTTCTGATTACTATGTTTTTATGAGCGTTTGTATTATATTCAATGACATGAATTTCTTTTTGAAGTCTTTGTAAAAATTCCCCTTCTTTTTTTTCTAGTGCAATGGTTACATCATAGTTTTTTTCTACTAAATAATTTGCTAGAGTAACTAGTGCTGTTTCGATTCCACCTAAGTCTAAATCATGTGCTGCAAATAAGATTTTTTTCATTTATTTTCTCCTTATTTTAGACTTTATTTTTCCTTATCTTATCATTTTATCGTTTTTTTTGCAAGTTGCTTTTTTGTATTTTGCCTATTGTGTTAATACATTTGGATTTGCCCGTATATAACAATAATGTTGTTGTTTATTAAATAGGAAAAAGCGATTTTCCCATTCAATAAAAAAAGACATACTAAAATATACTTTTAATATGTCTTATAAATTATTTGTATATAATTCTATTTATATTGATTATCAATTTCTTTTAGAATAACATCATGTGCACTACCTTCAGAAATACTAACATCAGAAACTAATGTTAATCTTGCTTTTTCATGTAATTCTGGAATGCTTACACTTCCACAGTTACACATAGTTGATTTAATTTTTGCACATGTAACAGCTAAATTATCTTTTAATTTTCCTGCATATGGAATATATGAATCAACACCTTCTTCAAATGAAAGTTTTGCATCTCCTCCCATATCATATCTTTGCCAGTTTCTTGCTCTATTTGATCCTTCTCCCCAATACTCTTTTACATATCCATTTCCTTTTTTTACAACTCTTGTTGGGCTTTCATCAAATCTTGCAAAATATCTTCCCATCATAACAAAATCTGCTCCTAATGCCAAAGCAATAGTAATATGATGATCATGTACAATTCCACCATCTGAACAAACTGGTATATAAATTCCTGTTTCTTCAAAATATTCATCTCTTGCTGCAACAACATCTATTAAAGCTGATGCTTGTCCACGTCCGATACCTTTGGTTTCACGTGTGATACAAATAGATCCTCCACCTACACCTACTTTAATAAAGTCTGCTCCAGCTTCTGCTAAATATCTAAATCCTTCTCTATCTACAACATTTCCTGCACCAATTTTTACAGAATCTCCATATTTTGCTCTTACAAAATCAATCGTATTTTTTTGCCATACAGAATATCCATCTGAAGAATCCATACAAATTAAATCTACACCTGCATCTACTAATGCTGGTATTCTTTGTTCATGGTCTCTTGTATTAATACCTGCACCTACAATATATCTCTTATTTTCATCTAATAAAGAATTTGGATTATTTTTTCTCTCTTCATAATCTTTTCTGAAAACTAAATATTTCAAGTTTCCTTCTTCTGTTAATATTGGTAAACAAGCAATTTTGTTTTCCCATATCAAATCATTTGCTTCTGATAAAGAAATTCCTTCATGCGCCCATACGGCTTTTTCCTTTGGTGTCATAAAATTATCAATTGGAGCATCCATGTCATCTCTTGATACACGGTAATCTTTGTCTGTTACTAATCCTATAAATTTTCCTTTTGCTGTTCCGTCTTCTGTTATCATAACAGTTGAATGTCCTGTTTTAATAACTAAATCTATAACATCTTTTAATGGTGTTCCAGATTTTACATTTGAGTCACTAACGATAAATCCTGCTTTATGTTTTTTTACTTGTCTTACCATTTCTGCTTGTGATTCAATACTTTGTGATCCATAAATAAATGCAACACCACCTTCTCTAGCTAAGGCAATTCCCATATCTACTCCTGATACTGATTGCATAATAGCTGATACCATTGGAATATTTGCATAATATTTGGCTTCTTCTCCTTTTTTATATTTTACAAGTGGTGTTCTTAATGATACTTTATTTGGTATACATCTTTCGTCTGTTAAGTTTGGTAATAGTAAGAATTCATTAAATGTTCTTGAAATATCTTCTAAAATCTTTGCCATATTTTCTCCTCCATTTATTAATATTTTATAAAATTATAAAAGGACAAATCTCGCTTTACGAGAACTTTTCTCTACTTTTGTAATTCAACATATATATTAAGTTCTCAAAGAAGCGTAAAGATTTATCGACGCGAAAAATTGCTATGCAATTTTTCTGTGCAATGTATTTTATATATTAGAAAGTCGATATGACTTTCTAATATATAAAATGATGCAGAACTTCTTTGGTAATTCTGTCATCATTTTCTCCTTGAAAAAATTGATATTACTAGTATATCACATTTTTATCCCAGTGTAAACCAATTTTTCTATTTTTCTTATTATCATTTGGAAATTATGTAGCCATCAATTGCTCATAATATGCATCGTATAATTTGTGATAATATCCATCTGGTATTTGTAATAACTCTTGATGACTTCCTTGTTCTAAGATTTCTCCTTTACTTAGTACGATAATCTTGTCAACATTTACAATAGTAGACAATCTATGTGCAATAAAAATAGAAGTTTTTTCTTTCGATAATTTATCAACTGATTTTTGTATTAAAGCTTCTGTTTTTGTGTCTATATTTGCTGTTGCTTCATCTAAAATAAAGACAGATGGGTCATGAGCAAAAATTCTAGCAAATGCTAATAATTGCTTTTCCCCAGCTGAATAAGAATTTCCTCTTTCACTCGCTACTTCATCTAAACCATTTGGTAGTGAATGAATAAATTCTTCTGCTGAAGAAAATTTTATAACCTCTTCAATATATTCATCAGATAAATTATCATTTAACTCAATATTTTCTCTAATCGTTTTAGCAAAAATAAATGGGTCTTGTAACACTATTCCAACTTTTTTTCTTAAATATCTTAAGTTAATATCTTTAATATTTACACCGTCTAGTAGGATTTCTCCCTTTTGTATCTCATAAAATCTATTTATTAGATTAATAATCGTTGTTTTTCCTGAACCTGTTTTTCCAACTAGTGCAATGCTTTGTCCCGGCTCTATTGTAAAGCTAACATCTTTTAGTACCCAGTCTTCATTTTTATAAGCAAACCATACATGTTTAAATTCAATTCTCCCTTTTATTGTTTCTAATTCTTTTCCACTTTCAAAATCTTCTAAATATTCTTTATGGTCTAATATATCATATATTTTATTGATTGATACAACTGCTTCTTGAATTGTCTCAAAATTTTCTACAATACGATTGATTGGTTCAAATATTTGTTTTAAATAGGTAATAAATACATAAATAACACCTACTTCTAAATCAATATGAAAAATATGATATGTACAAGCCCAAACAATTACTGCAACACCAACGTTTTCAAAAACTGTCATCATTCCAATTAAAAATCCCTCTGTATAAGATGTTGGAATTCTTGATTTATAAAATTCTTGTGATAGTTCTGCACATTCTTTTTCTTTTTCATATTGTCTATTAAAAATCTTAATGATTTTTACACCATATATAGATTCTGCTAAAAATACATTTAATTTTGTCTTTACATTCTTAGAATATTCTCTTACTTTATTACTAATTCTTGTAATAACAACAGAAGTTAAAATTACAAATGGAATAATCATAAAACATAATAATGCTAATCTATAATCAATAGATATCATAATCACTATTAAAGCAATTATCATCACTACATCTTTTGCAAAAGTAGTAATAACATCTTTAAACATAGTAGTAATATCTTCTACATCATTCGTTATTCTTACAAAAAGTGTTCCTGCAGGTGTTTTATCATGAAATTTCATATTTGCATATTGTGCATATTTATATAATTTATTTCTAATAGAGTAAATCACATTTTCCCCAGTCATACTTGTAGCTGTCGTTACAACAAAGTCTAAAAGATTTCCAATAAGTACAAGTGCTACATATATACTACCAATGATTCCAATTGTCATAGCTCCTTTTTGCCATAATCCAGCACTTAGATAATCATCTATTACAATTTTTATCAAATATGGCCTTACTACTTCACATATGCTAATTAGAATCGATAATATAGATATAATGATAATTGCCTTCTTTTGTGGCTTTAACATTTTATAGATTCTATGTAGAGTTTGATTTTTCATCCTTATTTATATATAACTTTTCTATTGGTTATATATATGCTCCTTTCTTTAGTTTGATTAAAATATCTCTAAGCTAACATTCCTTCTTCTGTCTTTGTAGATTGCTGTTCATAAAACTCATTATATAGCCCATGCTTATAAATTAACTCATCATGTGTTCCCTTTTCTACAATTGCTCCATTACTTAATACAATGATTTTATCACTATCTTTTACATCTGATACTTTATTTGATATGATAATACAAGTTTTCTCTCCTGAAAATTGTTTTATATTTTCTAGTAAAGTCTGTGAGGTTCTATTGTCTAAAGCTGAAAATGTATCATCAAAAATTAAGATACGACTATTTTTTAGAAAAGCTCTTGAAATAGCCACCCTTTGTTTTTGTCCTCCTGATAAATCAGCTCCTCTTTCTCCTATTTTCGTTTCAATTCCTTTTGGCATTTTAGATATTTCATCATAAATAACCGCTTTTTTGGTACTATCCTTGATTTCCTCTGTTCTATATTCCTCTTTAAATAAACTGATATTATCTTTCAATGTTGAAGAAAATAGAAAATTATCTTGTGTGATATAACAAATATTCTCTCTTAATACCTCTATTGGTATATCATTAATGTCTTTTCTGTCAATTTGTATTTTTCCTCTAGGAATACTATATAATCTAGTTAACAAGTTCATTAAAGTCGTTTTTCCACTTCCAATTGTTCCTATAATTCCTAAAGTTTCTCCTTTTTTTATTTCTACACTAATATTTTCTAATGCTTTATCCATTACCTCTGGATAATGAAAACTTAGATCATTAATAACAATATTTCCTTCTAACTTATTTTTGATCTCTTTTTCTTTTACATTTACTTTTTCTGTGTCTAATTCAAATACCTTATTTAATCTTTTATAAGATATTTGTGCTCTTTTAATTCTTGCAATTAGTGGAGGAATCCAACTAACAGGTCCTACAAATAGTCCAATATATCCATTAAAAGTTACCAATTCTCCTACTGTAATTTGTCCGTCAACAACTAATTTTCCTCCAAACAATAATGCAATTGAATAACATAGTCCAAAACATACATTTACAGTAGTTGTTAATAAATTTGAATAAATATCTACTGTATTATCATTTTGTTTTACCCTACGATTTTTCTTAATAAATTCCTCTAATTGACTTTTTTCACAAGCATATGCTTTTGTTGTTCGAATACTATCTGTACTTTCCTGTATATATTCAGATAATTCTGTAAACTGTTCCTGTGCCTTTGCAAAACTTTTTTCTACCTGATTTTTTATTTTAACAATTAAATAAGAAGCAATTAAAATAGGTATTATTGTTGCAATTGTTAAATAGATATTAACACCACTTGCCATTTGGTAAATAGCAATAATGAAAGTATATACAATTCTTGCCCCATGGGATATAATTCTATACACAGCACTTCTTATCTCATTTGTGTCTTTTACAAAATAAGACATAATTTCTCCATTTTTTATATTCTGTATATCCTTTAATTTTAACTTTAAAAATCTCTCAAACAGTTTATCTTTTATATCTCTTTCAAATCCTCTTGAAATTACTGTTTCTGTATATTTCCAAATCATTCTTACAGTTAACAAAACAACACATATTCCCAAAAGGTAATATATGTTGTTTATAATATTTTGTTTATTTGCTTCTATATCATACAACATATCGACAATATTTCCTATAATTTTTGCAGGAATTGTCAATAAATATATATTCAATCCTATAAATACAAAATGTATAATAGAACTAAGCTTATAATTTTTTAATGAATCTATAATTACTTTTTTCATAATTTAAAATCATCCTTTGTATACTTGTCTAATTGTCCAATTGGGTGTCCAATTGGGGACGTTTCTTTTTGGAACATTTTTATGTGAACCAATTCTTCCTTATATGCAAATTGATTATAATTAACAATTATCCTTCTTTTCAATAAAATTGTATAATTCATCATTATTAAAACCAATATTGTGATTATTCTCTATCTGATTTTGTTTCATTTGATTATTCAGATTCATAAATTCAATTTGATCTTTAAAATTAAAATCATCAAATTCAAATTTCATACTTTTCCCTTTCCACAATATTTTTTAAATATTGTTTCTGATCTAATCTATCATTCATGTTAAATATTATAATGTATTTTAAATTATTTAACAAGTCTTTTGGTTTCTTTTGCAATCATCAATTCTTCATTTGTAGGAATTACATAAACTTTTACTTTTGAATCTGCTGTTGAAATAACCTTTTCTTCTCCTCTCATGTTATTTGCATCTAAATCTAATTTTACACCCATAAATTCTAATTTTTCACAAATACCTTTTCTAATATTGATTTGATTTTCACCAATACCACCTGTAAAAATAATATAGTCAAGTCCTTTCATAGCCACTGCATATTTTGCTACAAAACTTGCAATTGAATAATTAAATTGTTCAATAGCCATTTGTGCTCTTTCTGTTCCTTTATTTGATTCTTCTTCTATTACTCTAAAATCTGGTGCCATACCTGATATACTTGCCAATCCTGATTTTTTATTTAAAGTATCTTCCATTGTTTGTGGATCTAGATTTTCCTTTTTCATGATATATGTAATAACAGATGGATCTAAATCTCCACTTCTGGTTACCATTGGTAATCCCCCAAGTGGTGTTAATCCCATACTTGTATCTATTGATTTTCCATCTTTTACTGCACAAATGCTAGCTCCGTGACCTAAGTGACAAGTAACAATTTTTGTACCTTCAAGAGATTTATTTTCTATCTCACCAAGTCTTTGAGACACATACATATGAGAAGTACCATGCGCACCATATTTTCTTATATTATATTTTGTATAATATTCATATGGAATTGGATAAATATATTTGTCTTTTGGCATTGTTTGGTGGAAAGTTGTATCAAATACAGCTACCATTGGTTTCCCTTTCATTACTTTTTTACAAGCTTCCATTCCAAGTACAGCTACCGGATTATGTAATGGTGCAAATTCTCCACATTGTTTAATTTTTTCTATAACTTCATCATCAATTAAAGCTGATTCCTTAAAGATCTCTCCTCCATGAACAACCCTATGACCAATTGCTTCAATTTCATCTAAAGAATCAATTACCTTGTACTCTGGATTTGTAAATTGTTCTAATGTAAATTCAATTGCCTCTTTATGGTCATATGCAGGTTTTTGAATTTCAACTTTCTGACCATTTACTTTATGTGTAATAAAAGCCTCTTCCTCTCCAATTCTTTCGTATTTTCCAGAAGCCAATACTTCTTCTGTCTCCATATTAATTAATTGATACTTTAGTGATGAACTACCACAATTTAAAACTAAAATTTTCATTTTTTCCTCCTTAAATATTTTAAATTTATTTGCTAATCCCATGTTGGAAAAGAATTGTGCTTTTGGCTAGGCAGCCAGTCAAAAATCAATGAGGCATGCTTTTGCACGTTGATTTGATTTTCGATGAAATCCAACAACGTCAAAACGCAATTATTTTTCAACAAGTCATAGTTGCTCTTGCAATCATCAGCTCTTCATTTGTTGGTATTACAAATGTCCTAACTTTTGCATCTTTGGCTGTGATTTCTGCTTCAATTCCTTTAACCTTTTGATTATATTCTTTATCTATTTTAACACCAAATACTTCTAGATAGTCACAAATAGCTTCTCTTGAATCTTGCCCTTTTTCTCCTACACCTGCTGTAAAAGTTAATATGTCAAATCCATTCATAGCCACTGCACATTTAGCAACATAACTCGCTACTAAATAATGAAAATTGTCTAATGCTAATATAGACCTTTCATCTTCAGCTGTTGCTTCTGCCTCTATATCTCTAAAATCAACAGATACACCAGATATTCCATATGCTCCTGATTGCTTATTTAATATTTTTTCCATTTCATCTGGCTTTAGATTTTCTTTTTTCATAATATAGGTAACAACTGATGGATCTAAATCTCCACTTCTTGTTCCCATAGAGATTCCACCTAATGGTGTTAGTCCCATACTTGTTTCTACTGACCTTCCATTTTGAATCGCACAAACACTTGCACCTTGTCCTAAATGACAATTGATAATTCTTAATTCTTTGATATCTTTCCCTACCAACTCTGCTACTCTATTTGCAACAAATTGATGAGAAGTTCCGTGAAAACCATACTTTCTAACTCCATATTTTTCATAATATTCATATGGTATTGGATAAATATATCTTTTCTTTTCTAATGTTTGATGGAAGGCTGTATCAAATACAGCTACCATTTTAATGTTAGGCGCTAATTTTTTGCAAGCTTTAATCCCTAAAATTGCTGCTGGATTATGTAATGGTGCTAAATCTATACATTCCTCTATTCCTTTTATAACTTCATCTGTTATTACGACTGGATTAGCAAATTTTTCTCCACCATGGACAACTCTATGTCCGATGCCACCTAATTCTTCTAAATTTTTAATAACACCATAATGTGAATTTGTGAGTCTACTCAATACAAATGAAATTGCTTTATCATGATTTTTAGCATAGTGTTCAAATTTATGTACTTCTCCATTCACTTTATGTGTCAAAAATGAATCTGCCTGACCAATTCTTTCAAAATATCCTTTTGCCAAAACATTTTCTGTTTCCATATCGATGATTTGATACTTTAGTGATGAACTTCCTGAATTTAACACTAATATTTTCATAAAAACTCCTTATCTTTGATTTCGTAAATAGCATATTTTCCTTATTATATAAGAAAAATTAGTTCTTATTTCAATCTTATATGAATTTTTCTGTATATAGTAAGGTTAGACTTCTTGTGCTTGCACCGCTGTTATAGCAACAACTCCTGCTATATCATCACTATTGCATCCTCTTGATAAATCATTTACTGGTTTTGCAATTCCTTGACATAGTGGCCCATATGCTTCTGCTTTTGCTAATCTTTGTACCAATTTGTATCCAATATTTCCTGCATTTAAGTCAGGGAAAATTAATACATTTGCTTCACCTTTTAATGGGCTATTTGGTGCTTTTGATTTTGCAATTTCTGGAATAATTGCTGCATCTAATTGCAATTCTCCATCTATCAATAAATCTTTTTGTTTTTCTTTTACTAATTTTGTTGCTTCAATTACTTTTTCAGTTAACTCAGAATGTGCACTTCCATAGGTAGAATAAGAAAGCATAGCTACTTTTGCTTCTTTTCCTACTAATTGTTTAAAACTTTTACTTGATGAAATCGCAATTTCTGATAATTGCTCTGGATTAGGATTTTCATTTAATCCACTATCTCCAAATATGAATACCCCATTTTCTCCATATTCACAATCAGGTACTACCATAACAAAAAAGGCAGAAACTAATTTGGTATCGGGTAGCGTTTTTAAAATCTGTAAAGCTGGTCTTAATGTGTCTGATGTAGAATGCGCTGCTCCTGAAACTAATCCGTCTGCTTTATTATCTTTTACCATCAACATTCCATAATATACTGGATCTAAAACCAATTCTTTTGCTTTTTCTATTGTCATTCCTTTGTGTTTTCTTAATTCATATAAAAGATTTACATATGTATTATAATTTTCTGATTTCTGTGGATCTACAATTTCTGCACCTTCAATATTTATCTCATTTGTTTTTGCCTTTTGTAAAATATTTTCTTCATTTCCTATTAAAATGATATTTGCGTATTTTTCTTTCATTACCTTTTCTGTTGCTTTTAATACTCTTATATCTTCTGCTTCTGGAAGAATAATAGTTTTCATTTCTTGTTTTGCTCTTTGTTTTATTTCTTCAATAAATGACATTTCATTCACATTCCTTTCTATAGTATAGACTTGATTGGAAAAGAATTAAATTTTGGCTAGGAAAACAAATTTGAAATTTATGAAGCGTACTATTTGTACGTTGATTATATTTCAAATGAAGTTTGACGACGCTAAAATTGTAATTATTTTTCAATCTATTGCCTCCTTTACCTCAACCATTATATAATATAAACAAAGTAAAGCACAAGTCTTTTCTTAAAAAACTTTGTGCTTTTCCTCTAACTAATTAAAATATTTTAGGTAAAAATATAATTAATCCAACAATTACAGAAACGATTGCAGAAAATAATACTGCACCTGCTGCAATATCTTTTGCATATTTTGCTTTTTCGTTAATTTCTGGCATAGCAATATCCACTGTCGTTTCAATGGCCGTATTGATCAATTCTAATGAAATGACAATCGCAAATAATAATAAACATACAATCCATTCCATGGCTGATATTTTTAAAATAAATCCTGCAATAATCACCAATGCCATAATGACAAAATGTATTTTTAAATTTTGCTCTGTTTTCCATGCCTCTCCAATTCCTTCAAAGGCATACTTGAAACTATTTCTTAATTTTTTTCTTTTTTTTCTTAATTCTACCATTTTTCTTTTATTCTTCATTGTATTCTTTTTTTCCTTTTCCTTCTCCAATTGTAATATAGACCTAGTAATATTGGTAAATAGTAATAGATATACAATAGATATCGCAAATCCGCCAATTACATCACTTGCATAATGTACTCCTAAATAAATTCTGCTAAATCCAATCATTGGTATCAAAAATCCTAAGACTCCACAACTGATGTATTTAATCTTTTTGTTTTTTACCATTTTCCATATTAAATAAATAATCAATCCATAAAATGCCATACTGACCATAGAATGCCCTGAAGGGAAGCTATATCCACTTTCTGCAATCAGTCTATATCCATCTGGTCTTGGTCTTTGTATTATATATTTTAATAATTGATTTAACAAAGTTGTAATGACTAAATTGCTAGCTACACATAAGCCTACTTTTTTATTTTTTACAAAAAGCAAAGTTCCTAAGGTTATCGCTATTAATACATATGCAGAAGATAGGTTGGTTATTACCTTCATCATCACAGTCAGTGGTTCTGATCTTAGATTAAGAATCACTAGTCTATATACAAACATATCTAACGATAATTGCTCATTTTCAAAAATGTCTTCTAACATCATTAAGACAATAATTAGACAAAGGAAAGCGATAATCCATTTATAATTTTTTTCTATAATTCGTTTTAGCATTTGTATTTTCCACTTCTTTCCTATTTTTTAAACTATAATTTTATTACCTTTTCCCATGTTAAGTTTTCTTTTCCAAAATGTCCATAATTAGTTGTTAATGAATAAATTGGCTTATCCAATTCTAAATATTTGATAATACCATCTGGTGTCAAATCAAATTTGTCTTTAATTTTTGTAATTAAAACTTCTTCTGATATTGTACCTGTTCCAAATGTATTGACATGAATAGATAATGGTTCTTTCATTCCAATCGCATAAGAAATTTGTATTTCGCATTTTTTTGCATATCCATTAGCAACAATATTTTTAGCAATATGTCTCAACATGTAAGCAGCTGATCTATCTACTTTACTAGCATCTTTTCCAGAAAATGCTCCTCCACCATGTCTTGCATATCCGCCATATGTATCGACAATAATTTTTCTACCAGTAAGTCCTGTATCTCCTAAAGGTCCGCCAATTACAAACTTTCCAGTTGGATTAATATAGATTTTGGTATTTTCATCCATCATATTTTCTGGAATTACTGGTTTGATAACCTTTTCAATAACATCTTTTCTTAATGTATCTTGAGTGATTTCTTCATTGTGCTGTGTAGAAACCAATATTGTTTCAATTCTTTTGGGCTTATCATCCTCATATTCAACTGTTACTTGTGTTTTTCCATCTGATCTTAAATAGTCTATTTCTTTATTTTTTCTTACTTCTGTTAGTCTTCTAGATAATTTATGAGCCATAGAAATGGCATATGGCATATATTCTGGTGTTTCATCACAAGCAAATCCAAACATAATACCTTGGTCTCCAGCACCTCCGATATCGACACCTAATGCTATATCTGGACTTTGTTTTGTAATATTAATGTCAATATCGCATGTTTTATAATCCATATCAATATTTTCATTATCATATCCAATTTCTTTTATCTTTTCCCTTACTAGTTTTTCAATGTCTACTTCTCCTTTAGCTGTTACTTGTCCTGCAATGGTAATTCTATTACCTGAAGCAAAAGTTTCTACTGCTACTCTTGCATGATTATCTTGTTTTAAATATTCATCTAATATACAGTCTGAAATTGTATCACATAATTTGTCTGGATGTCCTTCTGTTACACTTTCTGATGTAAAATAATATTTATTCATTCTATTTCCTCTTTTCTTTTATTATTGCAATAAATTCTTTTCTTAATTATATAGGAAAAGTCAGTTTTTATCTTGGCTACATAAAAGATTTTTCCATACATAATAATCAAGCTTCTTATATTGCATAATTATTACATTTTTTTGTTATTTTGTCAATGTTAAAAAGATGTGTGTTAATAAAATTAAACTCTTAACACACACCTCTACTGGAATTTATTTCTCTTTTTCATTTATCTCTTCTTTCTCACAAACTGCAAGTTCAATTGCCTTATTACAATTTTCTATTTCTACAAAATTCATATTTCCAGCATATTCTCCATCAATTGTCCAATCAACATTTTTTTCAGTTATAATGGTAATCTTATTTGCTTTAAAATACACAAAATCTCGGTTTATCATATAATCCTTATGTCTAAAATCACTTAATAATCTAAAATACCCTGAAAGTTTTTTAGGCTTTCTAATAAAAATAGCTTCAAATTTTCCATCTGCTAAATCAATGTCTTCTCGGCGAAACCACTTAAACCCTGCTATTGACTCAGAGTTGCTAATTCCTCCATAAATAAATTCTCCTTCTAATTCTTCTTCATCAAATGCAATTTTTAATTTATAAGTTGGTATCCTTATTAATTCCTTTATTGCCTTCATATAATATGCTAATCTACCATACTTATTTTTGGCTTTTTGGGAAGTTTTATATGATACATCTGTAATAACCCCAAAAGCTGCTACATAACAAAAATATTTATCATTATTAAATTTTCCCACATCTAATATTTTAGCCTTTGACTGTAATAATCTTTTTGTTATAGATATATCTTTTATTGGCATATCCAGACTTTTAGCTAAATCATTTGTTGTTCCCATAGGAATATAAGCAATACTTATTTCTTTTGCATTTAATTCCATCAAAGCAGATATTGTTTCATTAAAAGTTCCATCTCCACCACAAACCAATATCAAATCTGTTTCTTCAATATTATCTATCACTACATTTCTTGCATTATAATCCTTTTTTGTAAGCTGTATATTAACTTGCATATTTTGTTCTTCTAAGTTCTGTTTGATTTCTCTTATATAGTTTTTTATATTTCCTTTTCCAGATGTTGGGTTTATAATCACTAATACTCGAATATTCAAAATCTTGTTTCCTTCTTTCTTTTTTTATCTACATAATTCTATCATATTTTGTAAAAATAGTAAAGGATATGATTTTGAGGACGGAGGATGTCAACGGGGACGGAGAAGAATGACACGATTTTGAAAAATTGTGTCATTCTTCTCCGTCCCCGTTGACATCCTCCGTCTCCATTGACATAAATCTACTCTGTTCTTAATGCCTCTACTGGATCTTTTTTGCTTGCCATTTTTGCTGGAATTAGACCTGCAATAATTGTTAGTATCATACTAATTAACACAAGGATAACACCGCCAGCCACTGGAAGTGATACTGTTACACTAACACCTGTTACAGCATAAATAATTTTTGTAATTGGTATATTTAATAATACGGTTACACCTATTCCTAACAATCCTGCAATTAGTCCTACAATAAAGGTTTCTGCATTAAATACTCTTGATATATCCTTTTTAGACGCTCCAATTGCTCTTAAAATTCCAATTTCCTTTGTTCTTTCTAATACAGATATATACGTAATGATTCCTATCATAATAGATGAAACCACTAATGAAATAGCAACAAATGCAATTAATACATAACTAATTGTATCAATAATTTGACTAACAGAACTCATCATAATACCAATTAAATCTGTATAATTGATAACATTTTCTTCTTTTCCATCATCTCTTTGTTTTTGATTATAATTATCAATTTCTTGGGTTATCACATCTTTTGCGTCAAAGTCTTTTGGATAAATACTAATTGATGATGGTTTGTTAAGATCAACAGCTCCTAATAATTCTAAATTTCCATCATAACTAGCATTAGCATTATTACTGTATGTTTCCATAATTTCAGCCAATTCCTCAGTACTTAACATTGCCAACTGTGCTCTTTGCTCATCACTTAATTGACTATAATCAAATGTTTTAGAATCTTCATCTGGAAATGCTAATCCTGTAAATACATTAATATCTGGATTATTTTTTTGTTCTTTTACGATTTCTGCCTCATTGGTTTTATTGATAACATATTCTTTTAAATCCTTTGTATATCCAATTCCACCACTCATTCCTGTTGCTACACTTTGCTCATTTTGTTTAATAATTCCAACAACATTTATGTTTTCACAATTGTTAAGAAGTTCTTTCATAAAGTCTTCATTTTCACTTTTATCTACCCATAATCCATTTTCCTTTTCATAATAATCAGAATTTAACACTAATTTAAAAGATAAATTTAATAATTCATCATAAGTATATGATGTTGATTCTGATTCTTCTACTTCTTCTCCATTTTGAACTTTATTCCATCTTTCTTCTAACTCATTTTGATCTTTTAGTCCTAGGGCATATAGCGCATAATCACTAATTTCGTTATTTTCATTCACAATTAAAACCACTTCATTATAATTTGTAGGCCAGCTTCCTGCTACTAAATCATATTGAGAATGTAATAATTCTTCATTATCTAGCATTTCTTCCCAGACATCTGTATTAGACATACTTGTCATACTAGAACCAAACATAGAACTCACAGAAGAATTTTCTCTTGCATCCAACATCTCTTCCATGCCTAGTGCATCCATAACTGTACTTGGATTTACTCGAACCACTCCATTAGAAGTATCTTCTTTGTACAAATTAATGTTTAAATTATAATTATATTTAATAGCACTTGCATTGTCTTTTATCGTGCTATTCTCATTTTCAATATGATTTTTTAATGCCTCTAAATTGTTACTTGAAACCTTACTTGATAAAGTAGATATCATATCATTCATAATATCTCTAGAATAAATTTTACCATCTTCATGGGATTCCGCATTTTCTTCTGTTTCGCCCATCAAACCTTCCATTATACTAGATATGTCTACTGTTGATTCATCAATAGTAACTGGATAAGAAGATAATGTATCTTCCTCTACTCGATTAATATAGTTTTGCACACCATTTGAAATTGATAAAATTAAGGCAATACCAATAATCCCTATACTTCCTGCAAATGATGTTAGTAAAGTTCTTCCTTTTTTGGTCATCAAATTATTTAAACTAAGTCTTAAGGCTGTAAAGAATTTCATAGCAGTTCTTCCATCTTTTGCTTTTGCATCTTTTTCATTTTTTCTATCTTCTTCTGTAAATGGCTTTGAATCATCTGTTATGACACCATCTAAGATTTTAACAATCCTTGTAGAATATTTTTCTGCTAATTCTGGGTTGTGGGTAACCATAACAATTAATTTATCTTTTGAAATTTCTTTTAAAATCTCCATAATTTGTACACTGGTTTTTGTGTCTAAAGCACCTGTTGGTTCATCTGCCAAGATAATATCTGGGTTATTTACCAATGCTCTTGCAATTGCAACTCTTTGCATTTGTCCACCTGATAACTGATTTGGCTTTTTATGAATTTGTTCTTTTAATCCAACAGCTTCTAATGCTTTGATTGCTCTTTCTTTTCTTTCTTCTCTAGATACCCCTGATATGGTAAGGGCTAATTCTACATTAGAAAGAATCGTTTGATGTGGGATTAAATTATAGTTTTGAAAAACAAATCCTACAGAATAATTTCTGTAAGCATCCCAATCTTTATCTTTAAATTTCTTGGTTGATTTTCCATTAATCACTAAATCTCCTGAGGTATATCTATCTAGTCCTCCAACAATATTTAATAATGTTGTTTTTCCGCAACCACTTTGCCCTAAGATAGATACAAACTCACTTTTTCGGAACTCAATACTAATTCCTTTTAATGCTTGAACTGTTGAATCTCCTGAAATATAATCTTTTGTAATATTTTTTAACTCTAACATTCTCATTCTCCTTTAAACAATAAAAGAACAATAACGGTTTTTTAACACTTTATCTGTTTATAACATTTTAAAAGCCCACGTCATTGTTCAGTATCAAATTTTACTTTGTAAAATTTGTGTACAATGATTACTATTATAAAAAAACTTATGTTTCTATAATAGCTAACTAGTCATGTATAGTTTTAACATGACTAGTTAATATATTCAATATTTTTCACACAAAATTTACAAACTATTAAATATTCATATTGTTTTCTGTATAGTAATATTCTCCCTCATCTCTTATTAAATCTCTAAATTCATCTCTAGAGGCTTCTACAAATCCTCTAGCAATTCCTAGCAATACTAGCACTATTGTAATAGAAAGATAAATTCCAAATGCAATTGCTGCATATTTAATAAATCTTTGAAACCCTGTCATTTTATATCGACACCTCCAAACATGCAAAAGCTATCCACATAAATTGTTGGTAATTTCTCATCATATTTTCTTCCTGTCTTATTTGATGTTACCCCGAAGATTGGTATTGATTTTACTTTTATATTCACATTTTCTGGAACTATTATTTCTATTCCGCCAAATACTGCACATGTTTTTATCAATTTATCCTCATTTATTACTGCCTTTCTTAAGTCTAAATCAATACTTCCAAATATGGCATTTGCATTTGCACCATTAAATTCTTGGTTATTAAAATCTTCTTTTATTTCTCCAAAGGTTGCACAATATTCTTCTAAATGTTGTCCCTTTTCCTTTAGTTCTTTATTTTTCTTTTCCATGGTTCTTTCAATTTTATCCTTGAATATAAGATTAATTCCTATTAAGATTAGAATTACGGGAATTGTTAATTTCCATAACAAATCAAAATCTAAAATATCTCTACAAGCTAGTAATAGTAGAATACCAATAATTAGCCAAACTACACTCCAAAATTTATTTTCTCTTGCAATTAATTCTATTGCACTAGGAATAATGATTAATAATGTCCACCATCCATCAAAAAATATATTGATATCTGTAATTTCTAATGCATTTAAAGTAAGGATAACTCCAATTACTATTAATACAACTCCCCATAAGATATTTCCTAATTTTCTCATAAAAACCTCCTTCGAGCTGTGTTTGCTCTACTTTTTTATCATTACTATTTTCTCATCATATAGAAGTTTAATTATTATAAAGACTTCCATATGACAAGTCTAAGTTTCTTATATTTTACCTTATTATGCTATATTTTACAATACATATATGCAATATTTTCATACAAGAATGTCCTATTCTTTAAGAAATTCTTCACAAATTATTTGAATGACAACTTCTTAAAAAATAGGACGTCCTTGTATAAAAATTATATATATGAATTTTCTATCTTTGGTACAGCATAATATTTATCATTTACACTATGTATTTTAGTCTGCACTATACTTTTTAATTCTTCATGATTGATTTTACTATCTGCTGAAACCACTAAATCAAAAATTAAATTGATTCTATCTCCACCATCTGTCATTCTAAAATCATGAATAGAAAATTCAGGATCAATTTCTCTTACAATCTCTTCTGTTCTTTTTCTCATCTCGTTGATTTCTTCATCATCTGTTACAATAGGATCCATGTGTATAGTTGTAATACAATTAAATTCCTCATAAATATCTTGTTCCATTTGATCTATCACATCATGTGCTTTACAAATATCACAGTTTGCTGGAACTTCTGCATGAAAAGACACAATTTTTCTGCCCGGTCCATAATCATGCACCATGATATCATGAATTCCTGATATCATCTCATACTTCTTAGTAAATTCTTCTAATTCTTCCACAAATTCTATATCTGGTTTCATTCCCAATAATAAATCAATTGTCTCTTTTAATGCTTTAAATCCTGTAAACAAAATAAATATGGCAACTAAAATACTAGCATAACCATCAATAGACATTCCAAATATTTTAGCCACAATAGCAGATGCTAATACAACAAAGGTTGAAATCGAATCTGAAATACTATCATATGCATTTCCTTTGATTGCTGCTGAATTTATTGTCTTTGCAATTTTATTATAGAATATAAATAACCATAATTTTGTTAATACTGCAATTATTAAAATCACAATTGTAACATTACTAATATCTGGTAATGTTGGATGAATGATTTTATCAAAAGAACTTTTAAATAGTTCAACACCCACTAACACAATTAGAATATCTACAATGAAAGCTGTAATATATTCCATTCTACCATGTCCCCATGGATGATCTTTATCTATTTTTTTCTGTGAGACTTTAAATCCAATCATGGTAACAATTGATGAACCTGCATCAGTTACATTGTTTAATGCATCTGAAATGATAGAAATAGAATTGGCAAATATCCCTATAATCAGCTTTACTGCTGATAATAAAATATTTACAATAATTCCTGTCACACTTGAAAGCATTCCATATTTTGCTCTTGTTTCTGGTTTTTCTATATCTTTTTCTTTTATAAATAACTTTATTAATAAGTCTGTCATAATTTCCCCTTCTTTTTTATTTAACATTTAAATATGATTGTTATACCACATTTTATTATGGGAAGTCAATGGGGACGGAGAAGAATGACACAATTTTTCAAAATCATGTCATTCTTCTCCGTCCCCATTGACCCAATCTCCACATTTTTTCTTTTTGACATTCTTAAACAATTCTTTATTTTTTTTCGTTATAACCATTTTTTCTATTTTTCCATTATTACATACTTTTAGCGTGATTTTCCCTTTTTCAATGATTGGATGTCTTAATATCCTGATTCCTGAATTATCATAAAATTCTTTTGATACAGCTATATAAGAAAATTTTTCATCTTCATAAGGTAATTCTGCGTTTTTTAATAACTTATGTACTTTTGTTCTTTCCATTCTTACAATAGAATGACACCAATCATTGTCTGATAATGAACATATTCCTTGACAAGTACATGGTGCAACAACATAAAGTCCATTATCAATTGCAATTTTTTGTACTTCTTTGATATTTTTGAATCCTTCTGGTGTCCCCGGTTCTATGATTACCAAGATATGATTTGTACTTCCTATTAATTTATGAATAACTTCTTTTCTTTCTTCTTGTTTTATCTCATTAAGCATATAACTTGTAATAACTAAATCTGCTTTCACTTCTAAAGTATCTTTTACAATATCTATATATTCCCATAAAACATCTTTTAAATTTGGATTCTGACTCATAAAGTCTTTTCCAAATTCAAGCATAATACGTTCTCTTTCAAAGCATTTTATATTATTTGTTTCCACCAACTCACTAATTGCCCAAGTGGCAGCACCTGTTCCTGCCCCTATATCTAATATAGAATTTATTTGGCAATTTGTTTTCTCTAATGTATTTTTCAATGCAGTATATACTGCTCCATATGTTGCTGGCATTCGCATAATGGAATATGCCAATGCCTCCAATTCTGTATTTAATAATGTGTTTCCTGTTCTTTCTTGGTACATATATTTTTCACTTAATTGACTCGCATATTTCTTTAATTCTGTTAATTTCACATGATTTAGTTTTTCTTCTATCGCATTTTCTAATAAATTTGGTATTTTCATATTGACTCCTATCATTTTTTATGTACAAATTATATCATATTTTATCCTCACACTCAAATGAAAAATAACATAGATAGCTATGTTATTTTATTAGAATTCTTTAATAATATCTTTCACAAATTCCCATCGATTTTTAATAAATTGACCATTTTGATATATTTGATCTATTTCTTCATAAGTTGCCCATTTTACTTCAGAAACTTCATCTTCTTTCATAATAACTTTATTTAAATCTATATTTTGTTTTAGAAAATAGGTATCTACCCAAACGTTTCCTGTTTTAAAATGTGTTAACATTTTTGCATCTTTGATATTTAATTTCACACCCATTTCTTCAAATGCTTCTCTTTCAATCGTTTCTATACTTGTTTCACCTTTTATAACAGATCCTCCTGTCATTGCCCATACATTAGGAGAAAGCTTTTTCTGAGCAGAACGTTTTTGAATTAAAATCTTATTTTCAGAATTTTTTATCCAGACATCTGCCCCTAAATGGTAAAATCCTTCTGGTACTTTTTCTTCGCCTTTTATCATTGTTCTCCCTGTTTTATTTCCTTCACTATCTAATATATCCCATATTTCCATATTTTTCCCTCTACTTAATCATTTTCAATAATTTCCACTAATATTCCATCTATATCTTGTATAAAAAAGTACTGTTTTCCAAGTCTACCTTGTTTGATTTCAACTTTTTCACAAATATGATTATTTAATATAAACTCTTTTGCTTTTAAGATATCCTCTACTCCTAATGCAAAATGTTTTGTACCTATTACAGGTAAATCAGTTTCTATTGACTTAGCTGTTTGCGGTAATTCTTTATATTCTTTATATCAAAACATTTCTAACACAACATTATTCAATTTTAACATTCTTATTCTTATACTGTTATCCTCTGCATTCCAACTTTTAAATTCTTTAAATCCAAACCTTTTATAAAATTCAACACTTTTATCTATATCAGATACACTAATTGCAATATGATTTACAGTAAACATTTTGTTTCTCCTTTTCTTTTTTCTTATAAATATGGTACAACATCTTCAAATGTATCATATCCACTTTCACTATTAATGTGTCCTGAATTTGGCACTAAAATTTTCTCTGTTCCTACTTTATTTGCAAAATCTAATTCAACCTCATATTTTACATAAGGATCATTGTTAGAATAGAAACAAATAATATCTTTTGCATAATTTTTTACCTTTTCTATTTCATCTATATACATACTTTCATTTACAGCATCATATTCTTCATCAATTCCTAAATAGTTATTAAATCCACAAACAAAAATACATTTTTTTACTTCTATTTTGTTCTCAATTAAAAATTTAGATATGAAAGCTGGTGCAATGCTGTGTCCTATTATCGTTGTATTTTCATTGATAAGTTCTAAATCTACATAGTATTTTAATAACTTACTCCAATTTTCATAGTTCTGAAATCCAACACCTATCGGAAAATCTGGTACATATACTTGTTTTCCTTCTCCTTCAATAAAATCATGTAACCATCCTATCCAATTTGAATATGGACTACTAAATGATCCATGTATGATAAAATAATTATCCATAATAAATTTCTCCTCATTCTTCTAATTCTTTTTTCATCTCTTTTAACATTTCATCAAAATCTTTAAATTGATATTGAGACAATTGATTGATTTTTTCTCTGTTACTATCAGAATATTTGTCATATATCACAGCAACTTCTATATTAGCATTATTGGATGCCTCTACGCCTACCAAAGCATCTTCTACAATCAAACATTCTTCTGGTTTAACATGTAACCTTTCCATAATTTTATCATGTACTTCTGGATTAGGCTTAATAGCATTTACATCATTTCTTGCATAAATGATTGAAAAGTAATCTTCTAAATTTGCTTTATTTATGATGTTTTTATTTTCTGTTTTATAACATTCAATAGCAGGTTGATTGGTTGTACTAGCAATTGCTAATATATATCCTTTTTCTTTCAAATATTTTATGACCTTCTCCGCATTTGGTTTATAATCCACTTTTTCTTTTAAATATCTCTTTGCAATGTCATATCGTATTTTCTTTATTTCTTCTTTTGACATAGTTGCATGGTATTTTTCTTTTAAGTATCCACAATATTCCAAATAAGGGTCCTGTTCTTGTTTGTATTCTTTTAATTTATCATCTCTTTGTTTGGCAATATCTGCATCATCAATTGTTCCATCTCCAATTGTTTTGATAAGTTCTTCATCTATTGCATTCCATATCCCTACAGAATCTATTAATGTTCCATCCATATCAAAAATAATAACCTTCTTACTTTTTAACATCTTCTACTCCTTCAATAAAGTATTCTTTTTTATATAATTTGCTATTTCCTCAAACACTTTATTTTGATGTAATATTTCATTTTTATGGTTTTCTACAAAAAAATCTGATATCGTTTTTGAACCATTTTCTATTAATTTTTGTATCCTTTCATCTCCTAAAATTGATTTGTTCTCACTTTTATTTACATCTAAGCAATGTTCTTCACAATATAGTTTACATTGTATATCTGATTCTAACTTATCACACATTTTTGCAAAAATAGATTCCTTTGTTTTCATATTTTCAAATTCTTCTATCAATTCTTTTAATTCTTCTTTCTTTGTTAAATCTTTTAATACATCCTCTACTGCAGCTTTTCCTATTTTTCTTTTCTCTTCATTTGTAATCTTGTCAAATGGTGTAAAGTCTTTTATTTCTATTTCTTCTAATTCATGAATGACAAGCATTTTGATAACTTTCATTAAATCTATTTTGAAATCATATTCTGAATCAATAGCAATGGCTAGCATACATGTCCCATAAATATGTTCTGCTACACTTTCTACTCTTTCTCTTTCAATATGCCATATTTTCCAACCTCTTCTTATTTTATCTTTTAATGTTGATGTTAACACATAGAAATGGATGATGTTTTCTATTTTCTCTGTATTCATTTTCTTCTCCTATGATAATTCAATTATTTCTAAATCGTTTGGTACATAGATATTACCTGTATAATATTTTTTTGCTTCTTCTGTGTATAGCTGTTTTCTTTCTGTAATATTATTATCCATTGTATGCCATAATACTAAATTTCTAACCTGTAACATTTGCATTTTTTCACATACATCTTTTATGGTAGAATGATTTTTTTCATGTGGTTTAAACATTTCTTTTTCTGTTTCTCTACAAAACACTTCATGTAACACCCAATCTGTGTCTCTAATTTTGTCATATATCTTTTCACTACAAGGAACATCTCCTAAAAAGCTTAGGATTTTTTCATTGTGTAATCTCACTTGAAAACCAAATTGTGCACATTCTATAGAATGTAAATCTAATATTTTTACTTTATATCCTATAATTTCTTTTTCTTGTCCATCTTTTAAATTATGGAATACAACATTTGTCTGAAATTTTTGTATATGTACTCCATGAGATGTCTTTTCAACAAATCCTTCAATAATTTCTCTGACTTCCTTAGCACAATATATATTTAAGTTCCCTTCATACTTTCCTGCTGCCATTTTACCACAGATAACTCTTAAAACCACAAAAATACCTAATAAATGGTCTATATGTTTATGTGATATAAATATATCGTGAATTTCAAGTATATCTACATTGCTATCTTTTATTCGATTTAAGACCTGACTTCCTGCACCTGTATCTACTAACATGTATTGTTTATCATTTTCTAGTAGGAAACAAGTGTTATAACAATCATATACAATTCCTGCTCCTGTTCCTAAAACATAAATTCTTTCCATATGTTTCTCCTTTATCATACTTATTCTTGTTTAGCTTACCGATATGGCAATCTCTCCTTCATTCTTTTATTTTTTGTTTAAGTTCTTCTATTATTTGATTATAGTTATCATAATTCTTAGTTACATCATCTATAGTTACTATGTTGCCACTAGATAAATTCCTTAAAAAAACTACATTAAAATCCATAAAATCTTCTTCTGCTAAACTCTCAAAATACGTTTTTATATTATCTGCTATCTCTTCATTTTCTTTCTCACCCATTTGTCCTACTGTAATAATATATACTTTTTTCCCTTTTAATAATTCATCATGACTAAAATATGGCATTAACCTATCTATGACATTTTTCAATATTCCAGATATATGATTCATATATATTGGTGTTGCTATTACAATTTTGTCAGCTTTTTTCATTTCATGATATATTTCTCTCATATCATCATTGATCACGCAATATTCTTCTAAATTGTTTACACAAGAAATACATCCTAAACAATAATGAATGTTTTTATCGGCTAATGATATTAGTGTATCTGCTCCACCTTTTAAATCTTCTAGGATCTTATAACAATTTTTCTTTCTATTACTTCCACTTATATATAAAGTCATATTACTCCTCCTATTTATTTTTTAATGCTTGTATTTCATTCATTAATTTTTCTTTGTTATCTTCATCTATATATCCTTCAATTTTACCTATCATTCTTCCATTTTCAAATGCTACAAGAGCAGGTAATTCTTTAATTTGATATTCATTTGTTAAAGCTTCAGTAATTTCCACTTTATAAAATTGTGTAGAATCTGGAAAATCCTTTAATAATTCTTTAATAGGAATAGATTTTAATAAACATTGAATTGAATCATCATTATAAAATTCAATTAGTACTATGTTTTTACTATTTACCTTATTAGCAACATCTTCACTATCTAGCATAAAAAACTCTGATAATGGTGTTGCTCCATATCTATCAACAAATAAATCTTTTGTTCTTCTTGGATCTTCTTCTATTTGTTTTTTTAATATTTCATATTCTCTTTCATCCTTAGCCACTTTTATAGCTCCTATTGGACATTCTTTCTCACACATTCCACAAGAGATACATTTTTCATTATCAATTGCTAGAGTTTCCTTTTCTTCATCATAATAAATTGCTCCAGTTGGACATACTGCAACTCCTCCACAAGCTTTATCATTATCACAAATTTTAAGATTAATTAATACAGCCATCTCTTTTCTCCTTTCTAAATATATCATTTATAAATCTTACCAGTACTTTCTTTTTTGTTAATACATTAACTCTATTCGTATAAATAGTTTCAAATACTATTTTCTTCTTAACATATTTACTACAGTTATCAAATTTTTCACAAAAATATTCACTTCTTCTTCTGTATTATATTTTCCCAGACTAATTCTGATGGGACTATAATTTTCTAAGTCTGCATGACAAGCCTTTAATACATGGGATGGTTCAGCTATCATAGAATTACATGCAGAACTTGTAGAAACACAAATTCCAAATGATTCTAAAACTAAAAGTAATTCTTCTGATTTTACACCCTTAAAAGCCATACTTGATGTATTAGGAAGTCTATTATCTAAATCTCCATAAATCATGACATCTTCAATATTTTCTTTTACATCTTTTTCTAATTTATCTCTTAAGTATTTCAACTTTTTGTTAATTTCATAATTATCTTCTAGTATCATTTCAGCTGCTTTTCCAATTCCCATAATATATGGAACATTTTCTGTTCCTCCACGCCTATTGTTTTCTTGATGACCAAATACTAAAGGAATATATGGTAAACCATCTCTAACATACAATATGCCAATTCCTTTTGGTGTATGAATCTTGTGTCCAGACATTGATAAAATATCTACCTGAATTTCTTTTACATCTATTGGTATTTTTCCTATCGCTTGAACTGCATCACAGTGAAATGTAATATTATTTTTCTTAGCTATTTCTCCGATTTCTTTAATAGGATAAATATTTCCGATTTCATTATTTGCCATCATAACTGCTATTAATAAAGTATCATCATTTATAGATTTTTTAAGTTCTTCTAAATCAATTCTTCCTCTATTATCAACTGATAAATATGTAACTGTGTAGCCAACATCTTCTAAATACTTCATTGTTTCTAATATAGAAGCATGTTCTACACTTGTCGTTATGATATGCTTTTTGTTAGGATTATTTTTTACTGCATTCATGATTGCTGTTACATTACTTTCGCTTGCACAACTTGTAAAGATAATTTCCTTTTCTTTTGCATTTAATAATTTTGCCACCTGTTTTCTTGCTAAAGTTATTTTTTCTTTTACATCTTTTCCAAACTCATAAATACTACTAGGATTTCCATAATTTTCCTCTAAAAATGGTAGCATTTCTTTTAATACTTCTTCATCACATTTTGTTGTAGCATTATTATCAAAATAAATTTGTTTATTCATAATGAATATCACCTCTTATCATGAATAAAGTCTGTCTCTCTTATACTCGTTTTGATTTTATCATAAATATGTCAATATAGCAATGTAAACATTTTTTATTTTCAAGATTATTTTTTTCTTTATATATTTAAGTTCTCAAAGAAGCGTAAAGATTTGTCGATGCGATAAATTGCTACGCAATTTTTCTGTGCAATGTTATTTTTTTGTTGTATAGGAAAAATTGATTTTTCCTATACAACAAAAAAACAATGGTAATTCTAACCCATTGTTTTACAACAATTTTTGATTTTACAACATAATTTCTGTATCTCATTTAATAATTAATCAAAACTTCCACTTTTTAATCCTGATAAATCTAACGTAACATAGGAAAATCCTAAATCTTTTATCTTTTCTATTATATTTTTATCTTTTCTATTTTCTACATCTTTATATTTAATATTGTTTAAAATAGTTTCAAAATCTTCTGGATTTACTTCAATTCTTGCTATAGTATCATGAATTCTCATCCTGACTTTCTGAATTCCTAAGCTTTTTATTATTTCTTCACTTTGCTCTACCTTTTTTAGTTCTTCTTCTGTTAAAATCGTATTATATGGAAATCGAGTTGCCAAACAAGAATTAGATGGTTTATTCCAAAATGAAATTCCTAGTCTTTTACTATATTGTCTTATTTCTTCTTTATGAAATTCAAACTTGGCAAGAGGGCTAATAACACCTACTTCTTCTGTTGCCTTGTTTCCCGGTCTATATACAGTTAAATCATCTGCATTTTTCCCATCTAAAAGATGTTCATATCCATTTTCATTAGCTACTTTTTTAAGAATCGTCATCAATTTCTTTTTACAATGATAACATCTATCTTTATGATTTTCTTTAAATTCTGTAATTTCTAATGGTTTATATGGCACTTCTATATATCGAAAATTGTTTTCCTTTAAAAATTGAATCGCTTCCTCATAATCTTTTCTTGCCATCATGATACCATTAGCAATAATAGCTATGACATTTTCTTGTGGTAATACTTGATTTGCCACATATAGTAGATAACTAGAATCAATTCCTCCTGAATAAGCTATTGCTACTTTTCCTAAGGATTGTATATTTTTTTCTAATATTTCTTGCTTTTTCATTTATGTTTCTCCTATTTAATTTTTAAGTAATTCTATTTTCATTTTTATCTGTTTCCTCTATGGTTGTCATTAAAGTCTCTGTTCCCATTCACAGCCAAACCATTAATTTGATTTGCTAAATATCCTGCACCATATCCATTATCAATATTAACAGTTGCAATACCATTACTACAAGAATTAAGCATGCCTAAAAGTGCTGCAATCCCCCCTAAGTTTGCCCCATAACCAACTGATGTTGGAACAGCGATAACTGGTACTTTTGATAATCCTGCTACTACAGAAGCCAATGCACCTTCCATTCCTGCAATAGCAATAATACAGTTAGTTTTTTCTAGTTTTTCCTTTTGTGACAAAATTCTATGAATTCCTGCTACTCCCACATCGTAAATTTTTTCTACATAGCTTCCCAAAAACTCTGCTGTTTCAGCTGCTTCTTCTGCTACTGGAATATCTGCTGTTCCTCCTGTACAGATCACAATATTTCCAATTTTTTTCTTGGGTTTTTCAATTTTTAAAATTCTTGAAAGTGGATTATATTGTACTTCTGGAATCTCTTTTTTTACTAGTTCGAACTGTTCTATACTAGCTCTTGTTCCTAATACTTCTCCATTTTCTTTATAAATGGATGTATAGATTTTAGATAAATATTCATTTGGTTTGCTTTGACAAAATATCACCTCTCCTGTACCAATTCTTTCTTTTCGACTATGGTCAATTTTGGCATAACCTAAATCCTCATATTCATGATTTTTAATTTCTTTTTCTGCTTCTTCTATACTAATTTGATTATTTTGTATTCTTTCTAGTATTTCCTTAATTTCCATGATTTTATATTTCCTCCTTCAGTGTCCAATTGGGGACGTTTCTTTTTGGGACATTTTTATGTAAATCTATCGTGTTAGAATAGATATGACTAATTTTGATATTATATATTTTATAAAAAGCATGGAGATTTACATAAAAATGTCCCAAAAAGAAACGTCCCCAATTGGACATCAGAATTTTAATTTATATACTTCTTTTAATGGAATATTGTTTTTCTCTGCCAATTCTTTTATACTTTCATATTCTGGATAAATATAAGTTTCTCCGTTATTTACAACTTTTTTTGCTTGTAATTTACCGTATTTAGTATCAATCGTAATTACTTTTCTTTCTAATTCTGTTCGATATTCATAACGATAACGAATTCCAATGGTAGTTGTTTCCTTAAAAATAATGTTTTGTAATTTTAAAATGTCTGTTTCCTTACATACTACCGTTAAACGATAAGCAGGTCTATTTTTTTTCATAAAGATTGGGGTATAAAATACATCTAATGCACCATTTTGAAATAACACTTCTTCTGTATATCCTAATATTTCACCAGAGCAATCATCAATATTTGTTTCCATGACTACTATTTTTTGATTTTCCTCTTGCATTTCCCCATAATATACTTTCAATACATTTGGAATTTTTAAATCTTTTGTACCTGAGCCCCAACCAACTTTTTTGATTTTCATAGCAGGTAAAGTTGTAAATTCGGAACTTAGCTCTGCAATAATCGCTGCTCCTGTTGGTGTAACCAACTCTGTATCAATATCGATTTGTCTAAATTTTACATTAGAATTAGCAAAAATTTCAGTCGTTGCAGGAACAGGTACTGCCATTGTTCCATGGGCACATTCTATAAAACCATGTCCGTCATTCACAACACTCGAAATAATTTTGTCTGGATGAATTTTATTGATTAAAATAGCTGTACCTACAATATCTATAATTGAATCAATGGCACCTACTTCATGAAAATGTACTTCATCTAATGGCTTGTTATGAACTTTACTTTCCGCCTTGGCTACTCTCATAAATATTCTTTTAGCTAAATCTTTACTTTCTTCATCAATATCACTGTTATCGATAATTTCACATACATCATGTAAGTTTCTATGTTCATGATTGTGATGATGATGTTCCTGTTCTTTCTGAACGTGAGAATGCTCATGATGATGTGTTAAAATCACATCAACATGAGTACCTGTAATTCCATTTTTTACTTTTTTAGATATGTTTATTTCATATCCATCTATATGTAGTTTTTTTAGCTCTTCTATTAAATAGTTTTCATCTCCAATAATTTCTGTTAATGCTGCTAATGTCATATTACCACTAATTCCACTTGAACAGTCAAAATATAATGTTTTCATATCTTTCCTCTTTCTCTATATTGTTTTTTTCAATTTATATACATTTCATATAAATTTATACATTTTTATTTATAAAGAACAAATTGGAAGGCCTTATAATTTACATCGTTTTAACTTTTTTCTTTGATTTTCCGTAAATTTGTTCTGCACCAATTTTACTAATGTAAAATTGTATGTAATATGTTTTCATATATTAGAAGGTCAGCATGACTTTTGTAATATATGAAAAACCTATTTTAGTCAATATTAACAATTTCATATTCTCTATTTCCTAGCCCCAATTGATTAGCAGCTTCTACTGTATGAATGCCATGTCTTGAATTCATTCTTTCAATTAATGCTGCTTTTCCCGGATCCTTTGCATTCACAACTGCATCATAACATGCTTGGTCTAAAGCTACTGGGTCTATTGAAGCAAAAATTCCTAAATCTGCCATTTCAGGTGCATGTGGATTTGAATCACAGTCACAATCAACAGATAAATTATTAGCAATGCTAATATATACCATGTTTTCTTTTCCCATATAGTTAATTACTGCTTCTGAGGCATCTGCCATTGATTCTAAAAAGTCATCTTGTTCTGGTAAATTATTCCATACTTCTGCTTGATTCATTGATTTTCCAGCTGAGTGAATCCATAATTTTCCTTTTGAAGAACCAATTCCAATAGAAATATTTTTTAATGCTCCTCCGAATCCTCCCATGGCATGGCCTTTAAAGTGTGATAGTACTAATATAGAATCATAGTTTTTTAAATGTGTACCAACATAATCTTCTTTTAAATGGAATCCGTTTTCTACTGGAATTGGCATATCACCTTCTTCATCCATAATATCAACAGTTGCAATATCTATAAATCCATGGTCTTTGATTGCCTTCCAATGATCTTCTGTTTTATCCCTTTTTCCGCCATATGCTGTGTTACATTCAACAATTGTTCCATTTACTTTATGAACTAAATCCTTGATTAAATTTGGATTTAAGAAATAATGTCCTCCTGCTTCTCCTGTTGATAATTTTACAGCTACCTTCCCTTTTAATTGTATACCTAATGTTTCATATATTTTAATTAAATTTTCTGAGGTAATTTCCTTTATAAAATATACTTTTGACTTTTCCATAAAAATTCTTCCTTTCTATATACCTCCTGATTTAAGAAGTTTATTTATTGTATAAGAAAATCAGCTTTTATCTTACATCATGTGAACTTTTCAAATACAAGGATGTTAATTTTCAAATGCCTGTGTTACTTTTTCAAGTTCTTCTCGAATTGCTATATGTTGTGGACAAGCTTTTTCACATTGGCCACATTTAATACACTCACTAGCTTTCTTTAATCCATGTCCACTAACTAGCCATTCTTCTTGATGTTTTGCTGCTGCCATATCTTTATATAATGTTAAATAATTCATTGCTGTAAAAGAACCAGATATACCTATATGCATTGGACATACTTTTGCACAATAGTTACAACTTGTGCAAGGAATTAAAGGAATTGTACTTAGTACTTTTTGTGCTTCTTTAATGGTTTTCTCTTCTTTATCTGATAATTTTGTAAAATCTTTCATATAGGAAATATTATCATCCATTTGCTCTATATTACTCATTCCAGACAATACTGTAATAACACCTTCTAAACTTGCTGCAAATTTAATTGCCCAAGAAGCAAGAGATGCATTTGGATTTACTTTTTTAAATACTTCTTGTACTTGTTCTGGTGGATTTGCAAGCATTCCACCTTTTACTGGTTCCATGATAATGACTGGTTTTCCATATTTTCTTGCTACTTCATAACATTCTCTAGATTTGATCGCTGGATTTTCCCAATCAGCATAATTGATTTGTAATTGTACAAATTCCATCTCTGGGTGTTTTTGCAAGATTTCTTCTAATTCTTCTGGTGTTGAGTGGAATGAGAATCCAATATGTTTAATTTTCCCTTCTTTTTTCTTTTCTTGAATCCATGACCACATATCAAAATCATCAAATGCTTTTGTCCTAGATTCTCCTAAATTATGTAATAAATAAAAGTCGAAATATCCTGCTCCTGTTTGTTTTAATGATGTTTCGAATTGTTGAATAGCATCTTCTCTTGTTTTACAATTTATCCAAGCTGCATTTTTTGTTGCTAATTGAAACTTTTCTCTTGGATAACGTTCTACCAATGCTTGTCTAATAGCATCTTCACTTCCAGCATATGCCCATGCTGTATCAAAATATGTGAATCCTGCTTCTAAAAAGTGATCTACCATCACTTTGGTTTGTTCAACATCAATTTTATCATCCTTCATAGGTAATCTCATTAGTCCAAATCCTAATTTTTTAATTTCTTCTCCTAAATATGGCATTTCCATTCCTCCTTTTAAATTAATTTCTTTAATATTTTTTCTATATTGTTTTAGACATACATAAACTCTTCCTATTTCAACAGTCTCATTTTTACCTCTTTATTTTTACTTTTCAAGTTTGTCATATTCTTCATCACTTACAGGTTCACACCATTCATTTGATGTATTTTCTCCCGGTACTTCTACCGCTAAATGACTAAACCAACTATTATTTTTAGCTCCATGCCAATGTTTTACATTTGCTGGTATCACTACTATATCTCCTTGTTCTAAACTTCTTGCTTCTTTTCCCTCTTCTTGATACCAACCTTCTCCTTCAACACAAATCAAAATTTGCCCTCCACCATTACTTGCATGATGAATATGCCAATTATTTCTACATCTTGGTTCAAAAGTAACATTTGCAATAGATACAACAGATTCTCCTTGTTTTGTTAATGGTTTTAAATATGAATTTCCAATAAAATATTGTGCATAAGCTGTATTTGGTTCTCCCATTCCAAACATACCTCCATGTTCTTCCTGAGTCATGTCATCTGCATATACTTCTTTTGCCATATTAAATACTGCCCAAGCATTTGGCCATCCTGCATAAAATGCTGCATGTGTAATGATTTCTGCCATTTCTGTTTTAGTAATTCCATTATTTTTGGCATTTATCAAATGATATTTTAGTGAACTATCTACCATGCCTTTTCCCATAAATACACATATTGTTACCAATGATCTATCTCTTAAAGACAACTTATCTTCTCTTGACCACACTTCTCCAAATAAAATATCATCATTTAATTCTGCAAACCTAGGTGCAAACTCTCCTAGGCTATCTCTTCCAGCTGTTTGTTTTTTCATAATTCATTCCTCCTTATATATTTATTACATTAGATTTTTATCTAATATGTTTTTATCATATAAATCAATTTTGTAATTCAACTTATCATATGCTTCTTGCATTGCATCAAGCTTTTGTTTTAATATCCTTCTTTGTTCTACTAAAATTTCTCTTCTTTCTTTTACTGTTTTATCTCCTTCATCAAATAGCTGTAAATATCTCTTTAAAAAACTAATTTCTACTCCCGCTGCTCTCATACACTTGACAAATTGTATTCTTCTAATATCATTTTCATCATAATTTCGAATACCATTTTTGCCTTTTGATATTGGTCCAATTAGTCCTTCTCTTTCATAATACCTTAAAGTATCTGTTGTCAGTCCGAATTTTTCAGCCACTTCTGATATCTGCATAAAACGCCTCCTTTCTATAAGTTTTATTGTCTTTACATATCATTGTTTGTATTATGAATCTTCTTTATTTATTATATATCACTTAGAGTTTACTTTAAGTCAATACTTTTTATATATTTTTTCATTTTTTCTAAAAAGGGATTTTAAAAACAAGTTCATTTTCCTTTTATGGTAAATCAAATAAGAAAAAAGGGAAAATGAGCCAGTCCTCAAAATCCCTTCTAATATATGCTATTTTATTTCTTTTGATCTGTTATTTAATGAAGTCCACAAACCTAATGTTTCTTTTGGTACTTTTCGATGGTTTTTACACTGTTCTGGTAAATTATCTTTTGTAAAAATTTCTGTATATGTACTGATACAATTTTTAGAAGCTAAACATCCTGTAGTTTTACATACTATTCTTTTTATAATACCTTCTGGCTCTATAAAAGTGGCACTTGGTAAATCCTTATGTATGTCTGTCATAACCGCATCCCAAATTTGTCCTGCTGGATTTCCACTATAATATACAGTTTCACTATTATCATATCCATACCAAGTTGCAGCTGCATAATATGGTGTAAAACCACAAAGCCATCTATCATAGTCATTATCTGTTGTACCCGTTTTAGCTGCTACATCTATTCCCGGAATTGCACAATATGTTGCAGTTCCTCCTGATTTTACTGGTTCTTGCACAATTGTTTTCATAATATATGCATTTTGCTTTGAAATCACTTGTCTTGTTTCTTGTTTTGGTGTTAAAACTGTATTTCCAGCAGCATCTGTCACACTAGTATAAAATGTTGGTGTAATATATACACCATCATTAGCAATTGTTCCATAAGCTGATGCCATTTCTAATGGACTAACACCACTTGTCATGCCACCTAATGCTAAACTCAATACATTATCTGTTTTGGGATCAAGAGAAGTGATTCCCATTTTTTGTAAGTATTCTAATGATTTTTTAGGCGTTAATTCTGCCATGATTTTAACTGCTGGTATATTTTGTGAAGTTCTAATAAAACTTCGAATATTAATTAATCCTTTGAACCCATTGTAATTTTTAGGTTCATAGTTTTTTCCAAACCTTGTACTACTATCATCATAAACAGTTGCAGCAGTTATAATTTTTTCCTCTAATGCTGGTGCCACATCAGCTAATGGTTTGATACTAGATCCAGTTTGCTTTTCCATTTGAGTTGCACGATTCCAACCTGCACTTGTTTTTTCTCCAAATCCTCCAACAACTGCCACTACATTTCCTGTTTTATAGTCAACAATTGCCATTCCTGATTCACTATGTTGATTTAGTAATGTTCCATCACTATTTCTTTCTCTGCCTTTTATTAAATATTTTTCGTTTTTATATTCTTCTTCTAATCGATTTTGAATATCCATATCTACTGTAGAATGAATTGTAAGTCCACTACTATATACATAGTTTTTTGCCATTTGTTCTGTCATGTTCTTTTCTTGCATTACTTGTTCTATAATTTGTGAAATAACAGCATCTGTATGATATGAGAATATACTTCCACCCATAATTTTTCCTGTACCAAACTGCAATCCAGTTTGTACTTCTGTCACTGCATTTTGATATTCTTCTTCAGAAATATATCCCAATTCTTTCATTTTATTTAAAACTATTATCGTCCTATTTTTTATTTTTTCTGAATTATCTACAGTTGTACTATATGGATTATATGAGTTAGGTGAATGATTGATTCCTGCCATAAAAGCACATTCTGCCAAGCTTAAGTCTTTGGCACTTTTATTAAAATAATATTCGGCTCCAAGCTCTACTCCGTGTAAATTGTTAGCCCCAACAAATAATATGTTTAGATATAATTCTAATATCTGCTCTTTTGATATCATTCTTTCTACTTGGTAAGCTCTCTGCCATTCTCTGATTTTTCTTTTAATTCCTTCAATTCCTGTACTTTCATTATCATTTGTTATATTTTTAACTAATTGCTGTGTAATCGTACTGCCACCATAACTACTTTCACCATTTAATAATGTATTAGCAATTGCTCCCGCTGTTCTTTTAAAATCAACTCCACTATGTTCGTAAAATCTCTCATCTTCTATCGCTATATACGCTTTTGGCAAATAATCTGCCATATCTTCTAGTGTAATGATTTTTCTTTTTTCATCACCACTTAAATCTGCAAGTACTGTGCCATTTTGATCTACTATGACAGAATTAGATACTTTTATTTGTAAATCTTCTTTGCTAATTTGTATATCTTCATTTCCATACCATCCTAATAATAATCCTGCAAATCCCCATATTCCTGCTATCAGCAATAGTATTATTACGATAATCAATATTAAGAAAAATTTGGTAATCCTCTTTAGAATTTTATGCTTTTTACGTTTTTCCTCTTTTTTTGCTTTTTTTTCTATTTTAGCTTGAAGTTTTTCTTCCTTTTTTTGTTTTTTCCTTATTTTATGTCCTACGTCTTTTTCTACTATTTTCCATTCATTATTTTTCTTTTTAATATCTTCTTTTTTAGGTTGTTCTTTTTCGTCATTTTGATTTTCTGTTTTCTTTATATTTTCTCTTTCTTCTTTGATACTCTTCTCTTTGTTTTTTTCTCTTTCAACTCTCTTTTGTTCTAATGCCTGTGTTTCTTTTTGTATTTCTGTTGGTCTTTCTAACAACAAAACAGCTGTCTTAGATTTTATCTCGCTTTTTTCTTGTTCTTTCTTTCCTTCTACAATTGCAATATTGCCTAAAGTATTTTGTTTTTCATTTATATGCTTATTAACTGTATTTGTTTCATTTTTTTCTACAATTTTCTTAGAATCGTTTTGTTCCGTTTTTTGGTTTATTTTCTTTGAAGTGCTATTTTTTGCTTTTCTATGCATTCTCTTTCTTTTTAAGTTTACTCTGTTATGATTTTTACTACTTCTCTTTTTCTTCTTTTTTTTCATGCCTTATACCTCCTTTTGCAATATTTTTTACTAATTTTAGCACCCCCATTATTATCAAACAGATTGAATTTTGTTTTTCAAAATATATTTTATACTTTGCTCATTTTTATTATTTTATGCATTTTACAACATTTTCCAATAAAAAGCAATTGTATTTTATCATATTTTGCCTTAAATTACCAGTTTCTTTTTGGTTTTTTAAGAATTTTTTGTTCCTTTTTCTATACTTTTTTCTGGTCTTGAACAAATCTCGCTTCGTCAACATAACTTTCTAATATATAAAAAGAACTACTAAAAATAGTAGTTCTAAAAATAAACGAAAATGTTACTTTTTTCTATTTTTTTGCAACATATAAAGTTGCTGGTCCCGGAAGCTTATCAATTTTTTGTATCTCTTTAAAGTTATTCCTTTTTATCAAGTTCTCAATTTCATTATATGTATATACCTTCCCTTTATTGGTATTTATTAACATTTCTACTGCGAATTGAACAGCAAATTCTGGACTTGTTTTATCTTCATTTAAGAAGAAACTCGTTAAAAATACTCTACCATCAGGATTTAAATGATTATATACATTTTGTAATAATTTATCTAAATTTTCCTCTGGTTCTTGATGTGCTATTGCAAATAGAAAAATATCATCATATTTTTCTTTAGGAAATTTTATATTATAGTCACAACTTTCCGCTTCTATTCTATCACTGATACCTTCTTTTTTTATTCTTTCTTTTTGCATATCCACTATTTTCGGTAAATCTATCATTTTTCCTTTTACAGTTTTATATTTTTTCGCTACAGATATTAGATATATACCACTTCCTGCTCCTATATCTAATATTTTATGATTATCAAAATGATATTGACTTAATAAAAATTCTACTTGTGGAATTGCATTACTTTCCATTCCTTTCATAAATTCCACATGATTATTTTGTGTCAATTCTTTAAAATTGTTTACTGCAAAATCTTTGTCTTTTACTGCACTTTCTAGATTTCTATACTTTTCTACAAGCGTTTGTGCAAATGCAATATATCCTAATTGATTATATTGAGAATGTTGATTTAATACCGCATCATATGTTTCCAAATAATATCCTTCTTCATTTTTGCTAATAATATGGTTACATACTAATGCATTTAAAATTGGTTCAATTCTATCTTTTTCTATCTTTACTTCTTTTGAAATTTGTAATAGAGACTTGCTTTTTCCTCCTAAACAATGGAATATTCCTATATTGTTCGCTGTTGTTATGATATAAGTAAGTTTATAACTATTTACCATATTTTTAAAATTTTTTATTTGCTCTTCTATATCCATGAATTTCTCCTTTATTTTTTAAAATATTCATCTATTACTTTTTCTAATTCATTATATTTTCCAGTATACGAATGCTCTGTATCTATACAATCTTTCATCAAAAATTCTCATTTAGTTTTTATTTTCCTGAATATTTTGTATTATCAAAAATCTCTAATGGAAATATTTTATTTTCTTCCAAATATTTCAAATGAGCTATGTTAATATCATAACTTCTCAATTTTTCTCTTGACATATGTTTTATTGTATCAGTATCTATCCATTGTACATCTAAAATTTCATTGGTGTCAAATGTTATATTCTCCTCTATTATATCAGCTGTAAATTTTACCAATATTCGTGTTCCTTCTGGTTTATCAAATGAACATATTGGTAATACTCCTGTAAGTTTTACTTTACACCCTGTTTCTTCAAGTGTTTCTCTTATTGCTGCATCTGTTATTTTTTCACCCTCATCTACATGTCCAGCTGGAAAATTCCATTGTCCATAACATTTCTTTTTTGCTTCTTTTACCATTAATATCTTGTTACCGTTTCTAATAATGCAACCTGCTATAACTACCATAATCATTTCCTCCCATATATTTTGTTATTTTTAATCCATGTTCTTTGCAAACATAATTTGCTTTTTTATTTTGTTATCATTTTTTTCTTCAAATCTATATAACTCTTTAAAGCCATACTTTTCATGTAAACGAATTGATGGTATGTTATTTACATCAATACAACTATATATTGTATAATCATTAAATTTATCTAACACATATGTTAAGAGCTTTTTGGCGATTCCTCTTCCCATAAATTCTTTTCTAGTAACAACTTCCCAGATAAATATACTATCTTTAATATTTTATCATTATTTAAGAGTATGTTATTACTTTCCTGTGTAATATATCCACTATTATTTTCTTCCCATATTTTTTGAATTTCCTCTAAGTATTGATTTTCAACTATCATTTACTTCTCCTTATCAAACAAATAGATATAATTATATTAAATATCTATATTTTTATTTTTTGTATTTTCCATTTTTATATGTATCAAATCTTATATTTCTAATATTTATTATTAAAAATTTGATCATGTAAAAAAGCTATTAAATTTCCGATTTCTCTATCAAAAATTTCTTTTGACACTTCTAATTTTAAAATATCTTTTCTCAATGTTGGTAGTAATTCTAATATTTTTTCAAACCTACAACCATTCTCTATACATTCTTTCCATCGGTTGATTCCTACAAAATCAATCTTATCTGCATCTCTTATAATAATTCCTTCTAGTGTTTCTGGTTCTTTTTTCCAATTATGCTTATAAATTGCTTTATAACATTTTTGTATAAATTCTGCTGGATAATTTTGTTTTTCCATTTCTATTTTTAATTCATTTGCACTAATCAATTCATGTCCTTCATGTTGTTGTATTCTTCCTACATCATGCCAATATGCTGCAATTATACATACATCTTTATTGGCTTCATGTTCTGTTTCTAATATTTCTTTCGTATATTCCACAACATCTAAGATATGTACTAAATTGTGTTTCGGGTCTTTAGATAATTTCATTTTTTCAATAGCTATATTGATTAGTGCTTTATACTTTTTTTCTATTTCTAAATATTGATTTTCCATATTTTTCCTTTCTTTTGAATATTTATACTTCATATTCTATTGGGAATCCTGTATTTTTCAGAGCTTCAATTCCTTTTTCTAAAAGCTCTTCTTTTATCATGATATAATCTTTTGAAAAAGTAGAAACAATTAATATATTCATACCTTGATTGGCAATAACTTCAGCTATTTTAGCTAAAAAACCTACTGTTTGAAATGGTACAGCTGGTTTAAATTCGATTAATTTATAATCTCCCACAATTTCTAAAGTATTTACTTTTTCTAGATTTGTTTTTTCTGTTATAACTGTAATTTCATCTTTATCTTTTGAAACCATAAAGTGAATATCTGGTTTTTCTAATTTATCTGTTTTCACATATACATAAGTTCCTTTCATGACTGTTGCGATACTTTTCGGAATGGCTTCTTTTACATCCATAATACTCCTCCTTTAACTTTTACTATATATTATTTTTTATAGTCATTTTACCATTTATTATCAGAAATAGCAATCATCTATAATTGTCTTTTAATGACAAATTCCTATACAACAAAAAAATCAGCAGATAATTTTTCATATCTGCTGATAAGTTTATTTTTATGGTATTAATGTCTAAAATGTCTCATTCCTGTGAAAATCATTGTGATTCCATACTCATTACATTTATCAATAGAATCTTGATCTCTTATAGATCCACCCGGTTGAATAATTGCTGTAATTCCAGCTTTATGTGCTGCTTCTACACAATCTGAGAATGGGAAGAACGCATCTGATGCTAGGACCGCACCTTTTGTTACACCTTCTCCAATTAATTCTCTAGCATGTTCTACTGATTGCTCAGTAGCCCAAATTCTATTTACTTGTCCCGGTCCAATTCCGATTGATTGTTTATCTTTTCCAAGTGCAATTCCATTTGATTTAACATATTTTACAATTTTCCATGTAAATAACATATCTTCTAATTCTTTATCTGTTGGTTTTCTATCTGTTACCACTTTGTAATCATCTAATAATTTTGAATCGATTGACTGTACAATAATTCCACCATTGATTTTCTTAATATCTAAAGCATTTTCTGGTTGTTTTACTGTAATAGATGGTAATTCTAATACTCTTACATTTTTCTTTGTTTGTAATATTTCTAAAGCTTCTGGCTCATATGATGGAGCAACAATTACCTCTAAGAATATTTCTTTCATTTCTTGTGCAATTGCTTTTGTAATTTCTCTATTTGCTACAACAATTCCTCCAAAGATTGAAGTTTTGTCAGCTTCAAAAGCTTTTTTCCATGCTTCATAAATATCACTACTACTTCCTACTCCACATGGATTTCCATGTTTACATGCAACAACAGTTGGTTCATCAAATTCTTTTAATAATTCTAATGCACCATTTGTATCATTAATATTGTTAAATGATAATTGTTTTCCATTTAATTGTTTTGCAATTGTTAGAGAACCTTCACATTTTCCAATTTCTTTATATAATGCACCAATTTGATGTGGATTTTCTCCATAACGCATTTCTTCTACTTTTTCATATGTTAATGTTAATTCTTGTGGTAATGAATTATCTTTTCTTTCCTCTTTTAAGTATTTACATATCATCGCATCATAGCTTGCTGTATGCTCAAATACTTTATTCATTAAATAGAATTTTGTATCTAATGATACTTGTCCATTTTCTTTTAATTCTGTTAATACTTTTTCATAATCATTTGGATCTGTTATAACTGTAACGTCTTGGTAATTCTTAGCAGCGCTTCTAAGCATAGTAGGTCCGCCAATGTCAATATTTTCAATTGCTTCTTCTCTTTTTACACCCTCTTTTAAAATAGTTTGTTTAAATGGATATAAGTTAACAACTACAAAATCAATTGTATCTACATTTAGTTCTTCTAATTGTTTCATATGGTTTGGATTACTTCTCATTGCTAATATCCCTGCATGTACTTTTGGATGAAGTGTCTTTACTCTTCCATCTAAACATTCTGGAAACCCTGTGTAATCAGAGATTTCTGTTACTTTTACATCATTTTCCTTTAGCTTTTTGTATGTTCCTCCTGTTGATATAATCTCAATTCCTAATTTTTCTAATTCTTTTGCAAACTCTATTATTCCGCTTTTGTCTGAAACGCTAATTAATGCTTTCATAATTACCTCCTTAAATTTCTATAATTTATATTCTATATTTAGCTTAAATCTTTACACTGCACTACTATTATATAGCATAAAAGCACTTTGGTCAAACATTTTTTAGATTTTATGTTAATTTTACAAATTCTTTTATAATGTTGATATCCTCATATGTCGTAATTTTTATATTGGTATAGTCTCCTTCAATGATTTTTATTGGATATCCTTCTTTTTCCAATAACATACAATCATCTGTTACTTCATCATGTTTATATTTTTCATGCATATTGAATAATATATTTCTATCAAAACATTGTGGTGTTTGAATAATCCATGTATTGGCTCTTACTGTTGTATTCACAACTACTTGATTTTCATTCGTAATTTTAATGGTATCTTTTGACTTTACCCCAACCGTTACACCTTTAAATTCTTTCATACTTTCTATACATTTATCAATATACCTTGATTTTATAGCAGGTCTTGCCCCATCATGAATAATCACAATGTCTGCAGTCGTTTCTTTTAAACAGTTATAAACAGATTCCTTTCTAGAATTTCCACCTACTACAATATGAATTGGCTTTTGGAATTTTTCTTTTTGTATGATTTCTTTTACAGTTTCTATTTCATCTTGTTTTACTGCTACCACAATATTATCGACATATGTATTGGTATTAAATGCATTTAAACTATAGAATAACACTGGTTTTCCATTTACATCTTCAAAATTTTTATTTCTATTTTGTCCATATCTTGTACTATTTCCTGCTACTAAGATAATGGCTGTTACTGTTTTTTCTTCTCTCAAAACATTTCCCCCTTTTTTACATTATATGATGTACAAATATATGTCTGGTATTTATCTTTTAGTGCTATATAGGCATTTCGGACTGATTGTTTATCTCTGAATAATCCATAAACACAAGAACCAGAACCTGTCATTAATGCCTGTAATGCTCCATTTTTAATCAATTCTTTTTTTACTTTTTCAATGATTTCCTTTTCTTGTATGGCTTCTTCAAATACATTGTATAAATTATTTGCCAATAATTGCACATCTTCATTTTCTAAGGCCTTTATGATATTTTCTGTTGTATGTAATTGTTTTATATCTTTTTTGTCATCTATTTTTTGATACATCTCTTTTGTATTACAAGCTATTTCCGGTTTAATAATTACCATATAATATTTAAAATGGGTATCTATATTGGTAATGATATCTCCGATTCCTTCTGCTTTTACAGCTTTGTTATAAAAACAAGGAACAACGTCCGCACCTAAGCTTTTTCCTAAAGACTCCATATCTTCCTTACTTAAATTCAATGCAAATAGTTTATTCATGGCGATGATAAATGCAGCACAATCTGTACTTCCACCAGCCATTCCTGCTTGCATAGGAATCTTTTTATTAACAGTTACTTCAATTCCGGTAATTATCTTATATTGTTCTTTTAATTTCACATAGGCTTTATATATAATATTTTCTTTTGTGTTTAACTCCTTCACATTAATGTTTAATTTAAAATCATCTGTCTCTGTTTTCTTTATAGAAATTTCATCATATAGGTTTACTTTTTGAAATACAGATTCCAAATTATGATAATGATCTTCTCTCTTTCCTAATATCTCTAAATTCAAATTTACTTTCGCTCTCGCTTTTATATATATTTTTTTCATATATAATCTTATTCCTTCCTAAGACACAAATCTAAGTTTATTTTACTCTACTGTAATGCAAGTAAAAACACTAATTCCATTACCTTTTCCAAACTCTGTTAATGCTTCTCCTGAAGTTGCTGTTATCCCAATACAATTTTCATTAATTCCTAATATTCTTGCTATATTTTTTCTCATTTCTTCTACTTTAGGACTTATTTTCGGCGTTTTACATTCTATAGAAATGGATAGATGTACAATTTGATTATCTAAATATTTTAAAGCTTCTTTCAGATATTCTTCACTGTTGGTAATGCCTTTTTTACACATATCATCAGAAACTTTTCCTATAATATTTTTACATGTAATTCCTGATACAGCATTTGTAATCGCATGTAAAACAACATCTCCATCACTATTGGCTACAATTGAAAAATCTTCTTCAAATTTTACGCCTCCTAATACCAATTTTTTATCTGTATTTGTATAATCAATTCTATGACTATCTTGCCCAATTGCTACTTTCATTTTCCTACCATTCCTTTCTTAAAACATAATCTAATTGGAAAGAATAAATATATTGTCATTCTTTTAATCTTTTCCTCTTTATAGCATACTTAATCCTTTTCATTTTATCATACCCTATACCTTTATACAAGTTTAACTTTCTTAGAATATATCTTATATGCAACAAAAAAAGTTAAAGTAGTCATTTCTTATGTTGACTTACTTTAACTTATGTTTATTTTATGACTTTTCTACATCTTTTTTTTCTATTTTTTGTTTCCTATTAAAAAAGTTTTCATAAATTTCTTCTAATTTACTTATTTTTTCCTCTGGATATTGATTACTTGTTTTTAATCTTCCTATTTTTGCTTGTAGCCATCTTTTATAATATTGATAGCCATCTATTCTTTCCATAAATTCCAATTGTTGAAGAACTTTATATACCTCTCCTGTCCATGTATATCCTCTTACCTTATCATAAGTAAGTCCTCTTACTCTAGCATCTTCGTTGCTTCTATCATTAAAAAATATTCCTCTTTTAAAAAATAATAATACACCTTTTCCATCTTGATTTTCTTTATCTTGACTTTCACTATTTTCTTTATCTTCATCTTGATCTTTACCCTGCAAACGTTGCAATATTTCTTCAATCATTTCATTTATCTTTTCCTTTTCTTCAGTTCGCAAAGAGTAATCAAATCTACCATCTTCTCCATCTAATACATATATAAATCTATATAATTGTTCATAATTTTTAGCTGTCTCTCTTTTCCATATTTCTATTTTTTCTTCTTTTGTCGGAAAATTTTCCCCATCTGCTAATTCTAAATATTTATCTGTTAGTTTACGATTTGTATAATACATCAATCCTTCTAATAAGTCATATCTATTTTCCATTCCATGCAAAAAATATTGATCAAATTTTTTTGCATCAAATTCTGTATACTTTCTTAATAAATTTTGTATTTCCTGCTCATTTTGTCTAATAACACCATATGTATAGTTTGTACTTGGAGTCAATTGTTTTCTATCTACTTTTCCAATATCTTGCCATATAAAACCATAGTCTTCCCACTTTTTTATATCTACTGTATTTCCTGTTTCTAGGATAGACAAATAAGATAAAGTAAGACATGGCTTGTCTTTTGTTACATTTGGCATATCTAATCTTGTATATAGAAGTTTTTTTATATCCACATCCATTCTTCCATCGTACTTCACTTCTAAAATTGGTTCTGTCCTCATCACTGTCAACTAAAACTTGTATATTTTCTAAATTTCCTTCTGTATTTCCCTTTGTAGTTTTTAATAACCATTTTCCATCTATTGAAAAAATATTGTTTTCTACTCTTATAGAAATATCAGTAGAACTATCAACTAAACACCAACCCATATTTTTTGTTATTTCCCTTAATTGCTCTCTATCTCTAGGTTCCTTTATATTTAATTCCATGTTAACTACCTCTTTTATTTTCTTCTCCGTTTATTTCTCCATTTATTTTTTCTTTAGTAGTTAATTCAGATATATCATATGAATATTAAATTATCAATAGTTTTTCTATTTCTTTTTTAATTTATTTCATTTATTATTTTGAATTTATTAATTACATTTATGTGATTTTGCTTAATTTTCAATCATATCCTTTAAATTATGAGAAACTAATTTTAAATCTTGAATAGAATTTCCTTTTATAACATACGGCATACAATGTTCTATTTTTAAATGAAATATTTTTTCTTTAGGCTCAATATGAAACATATTAAAAAATAGACATCTAATTGCATGAAAATGAGAAAATATTCCTATGGTTATATCTTCTTGAAAATCTAAAGAATCTAAAGAATCTAAAGAATCTAAAAATTTTCTACATCTTTTGCTTACATCTGTATAATTTTCTCCTTCTGGTGCTTTTTGAACAAAATCAGTTCTAAATTTATTGAAATCCTCATCAACTATATATTTTCTATATTCTTTGGAAGTCAATAAATCTTTTTTCTCTTTTCCTTCAAAAATTCCTAAACATCGTTCTTTCAATTCTTCACATACATTTAATGAATATCCTGGTTTTGCTAACTTTGCAGTTTGTATTGCTCTATTTAAATTGGAACAATATACCTTTTCTATTTCTTTTACAATTTCATTATTGGCTAGACTACTTGCTTGTTTTCTTCCTAATTCTGTTAGGTCTGTCATTTCATTATTTAATGTTCCTGTATATAAAGCTGTTCCATTATCATTTATAATGTTTGCCATTGTTTGACCATGTCTTATAATTACTATTTTCATTTTCTTTCCCCTTATCTTTCAAACTCATCCATTTTACTTTTAAAAAACTCATAAAAATATCTTACATTTTCAAGTTCGTTCCATTTTTGTACTTCATAATTTCTTGTATCTAAATTATATATTTTGGCATTTAAAATGCCTAACATAAATGGCGAATGTGTTGCAATAATAAATTGAATTCCTAAGTATCTTGCCATTTTATTAATCTCTTCTGCTAGTTTTACTTGATTTTGTGGTGATAACGAAACCTCTGGCTCATCTAGTAAATACAAGTTATCTGGTTCTATATTATTTTCTAAGATTTGCATAGTTGTTTCTCCATTAGAATACTTATCTTGTGAAAATTCAAATCTTGCAAATTGTTTTCCACCCTCTTTAGTTTCTAAAAATTCTTTAGCTTTTTTTAATCCTCTTTCTCTTGCTAAATTACTTTCCATACTTTCCTGTAACACGGCATCTTGTTGTACTTTTCTTATCTCATATAATATTTCTTCACTTTTAATGTATCGACTATTTTCTGGTATTCTATATATTTTTCTGCCATTTTCATTTTCTCCTAATTCATATTCACATTTAGAAGCGTATTCTTCAAAATAATCTAATGTCCCAACAACTTTTGGATTATCTCGTTCTTTTCCTTTTAAATCTAATTTATGTGCAATCATATTTAATATGGTTGACTTTCCAGAACCATTATTCCCATATAACACAGTAATATTATCAAATATGAATACATCTGGCTCTTTATTTTGTAATACATTAAAAGGATATATGTTTTTATTGTTATTTCTTTCATCACTCAATTTGAATGTTTTTAGGTATATCATAGCAACTCCCTTCAAATTTTATTTTTACTTGTTTAAATACCTCTTTATATTATTTGCTAATCCTATATCGATTCTTTTGATTGCTTCTTGTGTTACTCCTGCTATATGTGGCGTTATGATTACATTATTTCTTTTCACATTCAGTATTTCTTTATAATTTTCTACATCAATATCTAATCCAATATTAAATGTTTCATTTTCATCTGCATATTTCACTAGTGCATTCATATCTACAATCTCAGCTCTTGATGTATTTATAAATGTGGCTGATTTCTTCATTAATCGAATCTTATCATTTGAAATTAGATTCTCACTAGCTTCATTTAATGGAATATTTACTGTAATAATATCTGCATTAGATAATAATTCATCTAAATTTAAAAACTGTATATCTTGTTCTAATAAATCCTGATGTTTTTCTGGATGTAATGTATAACAAACAATTTTCATGTCAAAAACTTTGGCTATTTTGATTACTTCTTTTGCTATTTTTCCTGCACCTATAATTCCTATTGTACTTCCAGATATATCTTGACTTCTTCTTGATAAATCTTTCTTTGTCCCACCTTTTATAGAAATATCATTTGCTTCTATTATTCTTTTTTTTAAACTTAATATCAAACTAAATATGTGCTCTGCTACAGATATTACATTTGCTGTTGGACAATTAATAACTTTAATGTATTCAGATTCAAAGAAACTTTTATCTATATGATCTAACCCAATTGATAAAGTTGCTATTACTTTCTTACAATTTACTTCTTTTAGCATATCTTGTGTAAGTTTTTCTTTTACACCGATGATTAGGATATCATAATTTTTTAGCAATTCTACTAAATCTTCTTTATTAGGTCTTTCTTCTTTTTGGGATAATTCTAATTGTATTCCTGCATTTGTGATTATCTCGCATGCTTTTTGATCTAAGTCCTTAAATATACTATATGCTTTTAACATTGTTTCCTCCCAGTATATATATCTAATTTTTTGTTATATATTTTTGATTTTTTGTATTTGGTTTATTTGGTATAGTCATTTGTAGCTTTCCACTATCTAATAATGGTCTCATATATTTTAAATAAAAATTTCTTCTATCCCTTAATCCTAAATATGCCATTATTTCTTTTGTTGTTTTTGATTCTTTACAAAATTCTAATATTTTATCTTGGTGGGTATCTTGGTGGGTATCTTGGTGGGTTATTGGTTGTTTTTTCATTTCATTCTCGAATCCATCATGCATAAATATTGTTGTAATAAAATAATCTCTTGTTTCATTTGTTTCAAACTCAGGTTCTTTTGAACCATTATTTTTTAATGCTCTTTTTATTTTTGGAATACCTGTATTTCTACCTTCTGTCAATTTTAATTCCTTTAAGAACTCTCCAATTCTACGATTTCTATACTTTCTTGCAATTATATTTTTATCTTCAATTGATTTTTCACTAATTGAACGGTCTGGTCCTGGATAGCTTACAATATGAATTCTATCTTCCATTATTCTGACTTCTACTGGTTCTCTTACATCATATCCTCTGTGATAAACTGCATTTACCAAAGCTTCTTCTATTGCTTGATATGGATAATTAAAAAATCTTATTGCTTCTGCCTGTCCATCTACTTTTAAAATTTTTTCTTCAATTAATATATTACTGATATAAGTCAAAGCACTCTTTATCATGCTATCTATTGGTCCTCTAAATATTCTTTCTGTCATATCATCACCTTCTGGACCATTTCTTAAATCTACTACTTCTATTTGTGAATATGGAAAAAATTTCTGTGGATCATCATTAAAAAACATCAATCCAACATTTAAAGGTTTCATATATTCTGGTGTTCCATCTACAATTCTCATACTTTTACATAAATCAATAAAGTCCATTTTTTTAGATTCTTCCAGTAAATCACTTTTTATTTCATATAAATAATTTTGAATAAGTGGTAATTTCAAATCCTGAATCTCTGCCTCATGATTCATTCTATCATCAAAAGGAATAGTCCTTGCCATGTCATATAATTCTTTTTGTTCTGTCTCTGTTGCTTTTACTGTACTTGACATTTTTCTTATATAGTATGAATATCCTTTTGAAAAATCTTTATCTAATGTTGTTGGACATTTATATGGTCTTGTTTGTCCACCAAAACACCATACTACCAATATATTTTTATCTTTATATTGTGCTACATCTACGATTGGCGTATATGATGGTTGAATTAACTTGCATTTTGCTAATAATTCTTTTTGGATTTTATCTATTTCAGATAATTCAAGCCCTGCTATTGGCATTTTAGGTCTACCATTTTCTTCTTCAACACCAATTAAAATATATCCTCCGCCCCAATTATCTATATCGTTTGCAAAAGCACAAATTGTATGTAATATCGGCTCTGGATTCCAATTTTTCTTTAATTCTAATCTTGCATTTTCTACAATATTTTCATTTAATATATTTTCTATACTTGTAGGTAATTTCATTCTTTCACCTCATCCCTTTATGTGATTATTTTCATAATCTAAAAAAGCTAACAATGTTTTTATTGTTTTCTCACAAGAACTAACGTACATCCTTTCATTTACAGTATGAAAATCTTCTATAATACTTCCAATAGAAATCATATCTAATCCTGTTATTCTTTGAGCAATACAACTACATTCTAGTCCTCCATGTGTAATTTCAAAACCAGGATACTCTCCATTTACTTGATAATACATATTTGTATAAGTTTCTTTTAACTTTGAATTCTTATTAGGTATCCATGCTAAATCTTTGTAAACTTCTTCAGTTTTAAAATTATTATTTTTAGATATATGCTTATTTTCATTATTTTGCTCTTGCAATTCATTCTCTTCTATACTTCTTAAAATTCCTGTTATTACAATTTTATTGTTTATGGTTTCTATCTTTCCTAGGTTTCCTGATGTAATGATATTGTTTTTCTTTGTAATCAAACCTTGTTTTAAATTAATTATCTCTTCTATTATTTTTTTGCTATCTTCTGAAGAAAATGACATTTCACTATCTACTCCATCTATTTGTATATCTATATGTTTTTCCTCTATATTGTTCTTTATCTTATTTTCTATGTCTTTAATATCTGTTTTTATAATGCATTCGCATGAAGTTGCTATATCATTTTCTGAGTTACCTCCTGAAATTTGACAAATATATACATCCTTTTCAGCTTGTAACTTTTGTATTATCTTTGCCATTATAAAAATTGCGTTTTTACTACTTCTCTCTATTTCCCATCCTGAATTTCCACCTTCTACACCACTAATTGTTATTTTATAAGATGGCATATTGGTAGTTATGTAGTTTCCTTCAAATACATATTGATTACAAATATCTGCATCACAACCTATTACAATAGAATCATCTTTAGCATGATCTACATTAATTAATCTCTTTCCTTTCAATTTAGAATAATCAAAGTTTTCTGCACCATGAAAAGTCGTTTCTTCTTCAGTTGTAAATAAGCATTCTAAATCTGGATGTTTTATTTTGCTACTTTCCAATATGAGTAACATGATAGCTAGTCCAATTCCTTGGTCAGCTCCTAATGATGTATCTCTTGCTGATATCATATCACCATTTCTAACTATTTCAATTGGATCCGTATCAAAATCATGGTTGCTATTTTCTCTTTTTACACATACCATATCCATATGTGCTTGTAATATGATTGGCTCATTATTTTTCTTGTTACCAGCCTTTTTTATTAAAACATTGTTACTTTTATCTCTATAACATTCTAGATTATTTTCTTTGACAAATTCCTCTAAAAAGTCAGCAAATCTCTTTTCTTTTCCTGACTCTCTTGGTATTTGTGATAATTTATAAAATAGTTCTAGAAATCTATTGGTTATTGATGTGTCACTCATAAGCTTCCTCCTTTAATTATTTTTTCGCAATATATAATGTTGCTGGTCCTGGTATTTCATCCACTCTTTCTATTTCTTTAAATTGACTCTTTTTCATTAAGTTTTGAATCTCATTATGTGTATATTTCCTTTTTCTGTATTAATTAACATTTCAATAGCAAACTGTACAGAATATTCTGGACTGATTTTATCTTCGTTTAAGAAGAAGCTGGTTAAGAAAAGCCTTCCATTTGGTTTTAAAACATGATAAATATTGTCTAACAATTTTCTTACCTGTTCTTCTGGTTCTTGATGGACTACGGCAAATAGAAATACATCATCATAATTTCCTGTTGGAAAATTGATATTATAATCATAAATTTCAGATGTTAACCTATCTTCTAATCCTTCTTGATGGATTCTTTTATTTTGTATTTTAACCATTTCTGGCAAATCAATCATTTTTGCTGTAACATTTTCTACTGTGATGGAATATGTTCCTGCCCCAGCTGCAACATCTAATATTTTATGATTATCAAAATTATAGTTTTCTGCAATAAACTTAGATGGGTTGATTGCATTTGCGTTCATTCCTTGCATAAAGCTTTCTGCATCTTTTTCTGTTAAATCCTTAAAGCTATTGGTTGCTGTTTCTTTATTCTTTATAGCATTTTCTAAATTTTCATATCTTTTTATGATGGTTTCAGCAAATTGTATATACCCTAGTTGATTATATTCTGAATTCTTATTCAATACCTCGTTATATTCTTCTAAATAATAACTATTCTTATTTTTACTGATTATTTTATGAAATGTTAATCCATTTAATATAGGTTCAATTCTATCCTCTTCTAAATTTAATTCCATAGCTATCTGTGTCAATGTTTTTTCTTTATTATCTAATATATTAAATAGCCCAATGTTATTTGCTGACATGATTAAATATGTCAATTTATATCCGTTGATCATTTCTTTCATCTTTTTGGTTTGCTCTTTTACTTCCATACTTTTCACACCTTTTCAAATTCTTTCTATTTCAACTCATTATACTTTTCACTTATAATTTTATAAAGCTCTTTTGCCCCATTACTTAATTCTCTCTCATCTACTTCACCAATTTTATATCTTTCGTATCCTAAACACTTGTCAGGTTCTGCTATTGTTAATTCCCCACTTTTTAAA
>CAJFRV010000005.1 GCA_904419495.1 uncultured Clostridia bacterium
TACTAATGAATACTCTGCTCCTTCTATTTCAATTGGTGTTTTTACAGTTAAGTCTACTTGTTGTATTAATTCTGGTGTTGAATTGCTTTCTGGATTTGCTATAATTTCTGCTTGTGTGATTAACTCATCTTCTTTTCCTAAATACTCTACATCTCCATCTATACTAACTTTATAGATTCTTCCACTATCTACAAACTTTACAAAGTATCCTGATTCTTCTGTATCCGTTGTTACAATGGTCTCTCCTTCTCCTGTTATTTTATCCAATTCTTCTTGCAATTCATCTCTTACAAGATTTCCTCTTTTATTATTTCCCATTGCTCTAACAGTTGCTTCTTCTACAACAGTTGCTTCTTCTACAATTTCTCTTTCATTTGCAATTTCTGTTTTTTCTTTTGCACTTAATGCGTTTTGTATAATTCCATTATCTCCTGTTATGGCTCCTATTGTAATTCCTGCTAAGATTAGTAACACAATAATGGTTATAACTAAAGCCAGTAAAGTAATTCCTGTTTCTTTTTTCATCTTTTATACCTCTTTTCCTTTGTTTTTCTATTTTCCTGTCCATTTTTTATTTCTTTCAGTCAAATACTTAAGGTATAAAATGAAAAAGCAGCAAGCTCTTTATTTAACTAAAAAATACTCATGTTTCGCTCTTTCTATTTTCACAATTTTCTATTTTTATTATTTTCTTTTTTAATTTTTCAATCTATTGACTTTACTATGTTTTATTGATAATATATGTTTAGATTTTTAATCGTTAAGTATTTGACTTAAGGATTTTTTTGTATATTAAATTTTATTTTTCTTAATTATTTTTTTCTACTTCCATCGATTTTATATTAAAATTCTTAAGAAAAAATTTATATTCTAAAATAAATTTAAAAAATCATATTATCCCCTTGAATTTCTTTTTCATTTAGTATAATATATAAAAGTAATAAAAGAGATTTACATAGGAGGATATAGAATGCCAAGAAAAACAAAAGAAACAAATGAAGAAACAAACGCAGTTATAGCAACGAAAAAAATAACTACAGAAAAAAAAGAACCAACTAAAAAAGAGACAAAATCTGTTGCTAAAAAAACAACTGCAAAAAAAGATGTTGTTGCCAAAACAGATATAAAAAAATCTTCTACTAAGAAAAGTGTAGCAAAAAAGACTTCTGCTACCTCTAAAACTGTTGCCACAAAAAAGGCGACAACTACTAAAAAGAAACCAACTACAAAATCAACAGCTAAAAAGGGTTCTACAAAAGCTGTTTCTAAAAAATCTACTGCAAAGAAAACTACCACATCTAAAAGAAAAAGCAGTACAACCAAAAAGCAAAAAGTAGATATCGTAGAATATTATGATTTACCTTATCGATATAATCAAACTGTTGTAAAAGTATTGGCACAAACTCCTAATAATTTATTTATTTACTGGGATATATCTGATAAAGATAGAGAAAATTATAAAGCACAATATGGTGAAGACTTTTTTGAAAGCACTAAACCTGTTTTAATTATTCACAATACAACAATGAATTACAGTTTTGAAATAGATATTAATGATTTTGCAAATAGTTGGTATCTTCATGTAAATGATGCCAAATGTGATTATAAAATAGAATTAGGTAGACGCCCAATTAAAGAAAATCCAAAAATTAACACAGATTATATTTATATATCTACTTCAAATGATATTGAATCACCAAATGACCATATCTTATTTAATAAAGAACAAAAAATGGTGTATTTTAGAAATGTAAAAACCGGTGTCCAAATTGAAAAACCAATTTCAGCAAATATTTCCTTTATTAGAAATATGGGAAAAATCTATAATATATATGATATTTATAAAGCAATTTATCAAAATGAAAATATTGAAGAAATTTATGATTTATCAAATCCTTCTTCTGGTAACCCATCATCAGGAAGTCTTTCTTCAAAATTCAAATAATCTTGAGGCACTTTAGGTTGCAATCAAAAGTGTCTCATTCATTTTCTATAAGTTAAAAATAATATTACATAGAAAAATTGCAAAGCAATTTTTCTGTTCGACAAGTCTTAACGCTTTTTCGAGAACTTAAACAAGACAGTTAGGAAAATGATGCAAAACCATTCTCTCAAAGCAAGATTTGTTTAGATAAATTTAGTAACAAATAAAAGGAGAATTTAAATGCAAGAGAAAAAAGGATATGTTAGTTTCGTTCTTCATGCACATCTTCCATTTATCCATCATCCTGAAAGTGATGACTATTTAGAAGAATCTTGGTTATATGAAGCAATATCTGAAACCTATATACCATTATTAACAAATTTTCAAAAACTAGTAGATGAAGGCGTTAATTTTAGAATCACCATGTCTATGACACCTCCTCTACTTTCTATGTTAGATAATAAATTATTACAAAGAAAATACATTCGTTATTTAAAACAATTAATTGAACTATCTGGAAAAGAAATTAAAAGAACTGCTGGTGATGAGCGTTTAAATCAATTAGCCCATTACTATTATGATAGATATTCAAATGATTTACATCTATTTAAAGATGTATATAAATGTAATTTAATTCAAGCTTTTAAACATTTTCAAGACATTGGTGTTCTAGAAATTATCACTTGTGGAGCAACACATGGATATTTCCCAATACTATATGTCAATGAAAAAACGGTAAAAGCACAAATTGCAGTTGGTGTTCAAACATATGAAAGATATTTTGGAAGAAAACCTCGTGGTATTTGGCTTCCTGAATGTGGTTATGTACCAGAAGCTGATAAGTATTTAAAAGAATTTGGCATTGACTATATTATTACTGAAACACACGGAATTTTATATGCAGATCCTACACCTTTGTATGGTACTTTCGCTCCTATTGTTTCCCCTGAAGGTGTTGTCGCTTTTGGTAGAGATATTGAATCTTCAAGACAAGTATGGAGTTCTATTAATGGATATCCCGGGGATTTTAACTACAGAGAATTTTACCGTGATATTGGTTATGATGCTGATTACGATTACATCAAACCATATATCGCCCATAATGGTGTCAGAGTCCATACAGGTATCAAATATTATAGAATTACAGGAAAAACCGAATTTAAAGATTATTATAATATTCAATGGGCTAAAGATTCAGCTGAAAAACAAGCTGGTCACTTCTTTGATTGTAGAAATGCTCAAATTGAAAACCTTGCCCAATATACGGAAAACCCACCAATTATTTTATGTCCCTATGATGCTGAATTATATGGACACTGGTGGTATGAAGGACCTTATTGGTTATATGTTTTATTTAAAAAAATTTATTATGATGATTGTAATTTTGAGTTAATTACACCATCTGAATATATTGATAAATATCCAAATATGCAAGTTGCTTCTCCTTGTCGTTCTAGCTGGGGTGCAAATGGATATAGTGAAGTATGGTTAAATCCAACAAATGATTATGCTCATAGACATCTTCATGTTGCAGGTGATAGAATGTGTGAACTTGCACATTTATATCCAAATGCTAAAGGTTTAAAGAAAAAAGCTTTAAATCAATGTGCTAGAGAATTATTATTAGCACAAAGTAGTGATTGGCTATTTATCATCACAAATGGTACAATGGTAGATTATGCTAAAAAAAGAATCAAAGATCATATTGGTCGATTTACAAAATTGTATTATCAAATAAAAGAAAATACTATTGATGAAGATTTCTTAAAAGATATCTCAAAAAAAGATTGTGTCTTTCCAGATATTGATTACATGATTTATTATTAAAATGATTTTGGGGACGGAGCAAAAAATCATCATTTTTATAAAGATTTTTAATAAAATTTTTTATAAAATAAATGATGATTTTTTGCTCCGTCCCCAAAATCATCACTTAATTTTTTTCTTATCATATAATAATGTATAAGTTTTTTAAGTTTGGTAGATACTAGTTTTATGAGAAAGGGGTATTTTTGTATATGAAATCTTTATGTATAAAAACAAATAATTCTAAAATACTAGATTATCTACTAAATGAATTGAAATATTCTGAAATACAACACATCTGTTTTTCTAAAAATCAATTTAAAAATTACAAAAACATTATCATTCATTATCTTTCTAGTAATGATTACCCTTACTTTTTTTCTAAAATCAGTACCCTTTTATCTTTCATGATAATTGATGAATTTGAAGATGTTCTTATGAAAAGAATTATTGATAAAAATTATTTTTATTTTGATGCACTTGAAAGAAACAAAATTCTAAAAAATTGTTATAATATATTGTCAGATGAATATTATTCATGGTTTGATAAAAAATTTGACGCACTTTATAATAGTATATATTCTTTTATATCCAATAATAAGATTATGATACTTGATGGTTTCATAAACTTTAGATTGCAAAAATACACTTCTATTTTAGATGAAATTATATCTGAAGGTGTAAATACTTACATTATTGAAAAAGAATATATGGAATTTATTTCTTTATTAAAATTATATATCAACTCGCAAGGTAATAATTCCAATGTTGTACATTTAATTTATAGACCTACAGAATCTCTCTTATTAGATGAAAATAAAAATTTAATCTTAACTTCAGATGAATTTTTTAATGCCAAATATTTAAGTGACATTTCTTTTTCTTCTAATGATTATACTTTAAATTCTCTATTAACTCTACTTCCTAAGAAAATATATATTCACTTAATCGATAATCAAATAGATGAATTTATTAATACTCTACAATTAATTTTTGAAAATCGTATTTCCATCTGTTTGAATTGTGAAATTTGTAATTTATATCGATATCACAAAAAAACACTTACCAAAAACAATACTTGATAATAAACAATTTTTTATATAAATTCCTATATAATAAAGTAAAATGCACCTAACATATTAAATACCTTTAATATTGATAGGTGCATCTTCTCTATAGTATTTTAGATACTATCCATTTATAATAGAATTTAAAGAATTAATAGCATCTTGTAATCCCGGTAACAATGCTTTTACTAAATTTTCATCAGCTTGTACTTTCCAGTTTCCTTCTTGTTTTATTAATTGTATTGTTGTATTTACTGTTTTTGTTTGGATTTGATCATTTTTTAATTGTTCTTTTAATTTATTATTTTGCTCTTCTTCTGTAAAAGATTCTCCACTAAATGCAATTTTTAAAGCTTCTTGTGTATAATTAGATATAATTTGTTCAAAATCCTTGTTGGTAATTTCTACTTCGACACTTGCTTTATCAGCCTCTTTTGTGATGTTCATAATCTTCCATGATAATTTATTAAATAATAGGCTTTGTGTTTCTTGATCCATTTCTGAATCTTTTAGCATTTCTGATTGATTGACAACTTCATCATAATTAATATATTTATTTACACTTTCAAAATCTGCATTTTTTAAACTATTTAGCATTCCATCTACAGTTTTTTCTGGTGTTTCTGGTAATAACAATAATGCTGTTACAATAGCCAATACTATTAATAATAGTATAACTCCCCCAACCCAATATCCAACTTTTTTATTATTCTTATTTTCCTTATTTTCTTTTTTGCTGGTCTTATTTGCTTTTTTATTTTCAACTGCATTCATTTCTTTTTCTTTTTTTAAATCTTTTCCAGATACTTTATTAAATTTTGGTTCTTCTACTTTTTGTTTTTTTACTTCTTCTACCTTTTTTGTATTATCTACTTTTTCCTCTTTTTTATCCATAGAAATCCCTCTTTTCTTATTTTCTATTTATAAGAATTATATATTAAGAAAGATTTTTTTCAACTATTTTTCTACATTTTTTTGCAAATCATTTCATATAGCCTGATTAATTCCTGTTGCTACAATTTTACTCATATTTTCTATTAATCCATCAATTTCCTTTGGAGTTACAATTAAATTATAATCTTGTGGAACTAATGCTTCTTTTATTTCCTCATAATTATCTTCTGCTTTTAATTGATTTAGATAATCATTAGATTTTGCTTCATCCTGCAATTTTGTAATAAATAAATCCAATGAATCATTTACTAAAACTGCTGTTTCCACAACTGTTGGAATTCCAATTGCTACTACTGGAATTCCTAATGTATTTTGACTAATTTCTTTCCTAGTATTTCCAACACCTGCTCCGGGTACTATTCCTGTGTCTGATATTTGCACAGTACTACTAATTCTTTCTATACTTCTAGAAGCTAATGCATCAATAACTATCAATAATTTAGGATGTATATTTTCAACGATTCCTTTTAAAATTTCTACTGTTTCTATTCCTGTTGTTCCTAAAACTCCGGGAGATATGGCACTAACATTTCTAGCACCTTCTTTTACATATTGTGGTAAATATTTAATCATATGTCTTGTTACCTCTATATCATTAATGACTTTAGGGCCTAATGCATCTGGAGTCACATAGATATTTCCAAGTCCAACCACCAATATCTCCCCATTTTTATCAACATGACTATCTACAATTTTTCTTAATTCATCTGCCACTGTATCTGCTGATGTTTGAATTTCCTCTTCTCCTGCAATTTTTAAATTTTTAATATCAATCGTCACATACACACCTTTTGGCTTTCCAATTGCCTTCTCTCCTTCTTCATTCGTTATCTTTACCCTATCTACTTTTATATTTTCATTGATTTGTTGTTCCTCACTTTCTATACCATTAATTTCATTTTCTAATTTATTTGCTGTTCTATATATTTCTCTTCTTTCTGCCGCCAAATCTGTTCTGAAATTAAACATACTATTCTCCTTTCTTTGAACTTTAGAAACATCCTCCAAAGTTCATCATATATTGTGTTTATTATTTGTAAAATTTTTAAATTTATTCTTTTCTAAAATCAAAAAAAGAACTCTAAGGACATTTCCCTAAAGTTCTATATATTTTCTTAACCATCTATATATATCATTATATATCTTTCTTCTGCATTCTTCGTGTAATATATCATGTCGTAAATCTCTATATAATCTTATATCTACATTTTCTATACCTGCTTTTCTAAATACATCAAATGTCTTAATCGTACCTTTTCCAAAATCACCTACAGGATCTTTATCTCCTGATAATAGCAAAATAGGTATTTTTTTATTCATTTTTTGAATATTTTTTAAATTTGATGTATATTGCATTCCAGATAATAATTCTCTAAATAATCCTGCTGAATAACTTTCACCTCTTAATGGGTCTTCTAAATATTCATCTATTGCCTCTTCGTTTGCACATAACCAATCACATTCTGTTCTATTCGGTTTAAATAATTGATTATATGTTTCAAACGTTAAACCTTTAATCACTGGGCTAGTATTTTCTTCTCCAACTTTTTTGGCTTCTTTATTTGCCAACATTTTTGCAATAGCAATTTTAAAGTTTGGTATATATCCTGTTCCCATAATAATCACAGCATCTATTGGTTCTTTATAATCAATCAAATATGTTCTTACCAAAAAAGAACCTAATGAAAATCCTAGCAAAACATATGGTACATCTGGATATTTTTCCTTTGTCATTTTCCTACAAGTTTCCATATCTTTTACGACAAAGTTCCAACTGTTTTTTGGTCCAAAATACATTGGTTTACTATTTGGTGCAATTGATGTTCCATGTCCTAAATGATCATTTCCCACAACCACAAATCCTCTTTGGGTAAAATATTCTGCAAAATGTTCATATCTTAATATATGTTCTGTTACTCCGTGCGCTATTTGAATTACACCTATAATCTCTTTTTTAGGCTTCCATTCTACTGCATGAATCTGTGTTTTTTTATCTGCTGATGGATAATAGAATTCTTGTTTTATCATATCATCACCTATTTTTTATCTTTCTAAATACTTTTTCAAAAACTTTCCTGTATAACTTCTCTCATTTAAGTAAACCTGTTCAGGTGTTCCAACAGCAACCACTTCACCGCCATTATCTCCACCTTCTGGGCCTAAATCAATAATATGATCACAAGTTTTGATTAAATCTAAATTATGCTCAATAACAATTATTGTATTTCCTGTATCTACTAATCTTTGTAAGATATCTACCAATTTATGAACATCTGCAATATGAAGTCCTGTGGTTGGTTCATCTAAAATATATAATGTTTTTCCTGTTGCCTTTTTAGATAATTCCGTTGCTAATTTTACTCTTTGAGCTTCTCCTCCTGATAAGGTTGTTGATGGCTGTCCTAATTTGATATAACTTAATCCTACATCATATAAAGTTTGAATTTTTTGTTTAATTCTTGGTATTTTATCAAAAAATTGTAATGCTTCTTCAACAGTCATATCTAACACATCTGCAATCGTTTTTCCTTTATATTTTACCTCTAATGTTTCTCTATTATATCTCTTTCCTTTACACACTTCACAAGGGACATAAATATCTGGTAAGAAATGCATTTCAATTTTATGCACACCATCACCATTACAACTTTCACATCTTCCACCTGCTACATTAAAGCTAAATCTTCCTTTTTGATATCCTCTTAATTTTGCTTCTTCTGTTTCAGCAAAAATGTCTCTAATTAAATCAAATACACCTGTATAAGTTGCAGGATTTGAACGTGGTGTTCTTCCTATTGGTGATTGGTCTATATTGATAATTTTGTCAATTTGATTGATTCCTTTAATTCCTTTACATTTCCCCGGTTTTTCATTAGAACCATTTAATTCTTTTGCAATTGTTTTATATAGTACTTCATTAACCAATGTAGATTTTCCTGAACCTGATACACCTGTCACACAAGTAAATACCCCTAATGGAAATTTAACACTAATATTTTTCAAGTTATTTTCTGTCGCACCTTGTACTTCAATCACTTTTGACTTTGTATGTTTTCTTCTTTTTTGTGGTACTGGAATTTTTAATCTTCCACTTAAATATTTTCCTGTAATAGAGTTTTCCACTTGTTTGATTTCTTCAGCAGTTCCTTGCGCCATAACTTGTCCTCCATGTGTTCCCGCTCCCGGCCCTATGTCAATGACTTGATCTGCTGCATACATGGTATCTTCATCATGTTCTACCACTAATAAAGTATTTCCTAAATCTCTTAATTTCTTTAAAGTTGCTAATAATCTATCATTATCTCTTTGATGTAATCCGATACTTGGTTCATCTAAGATATATAATACACCTGTTAAACCAGATCCAATTTGTGTTGCTAAACGAATTCTTTGTGCTTCTCCTCCTGATAAAGTTCCTGCACTTCTAGATAGAGTTAAGTATTCTAGTCCAACATCAATTAAAAATTGTAATCTTTGATGAATTTCTTTTAAAATTAAATCTGAAATCATCGCTTCTGTTTTATTTAATTGTAAATTGTCCAAATAATCTTTTATTTGATTGATAGACATAGCTGTTAATTCATTAATATTTTTATCTCCTACTTTTATAGACAAAATTTCTGGTTTTAATCTAGCACCATGACATGAATAACATGGAGAATTACTCATATACATTTCATAAAAATCACGCATTCCTTGTGATTTTGTTTCATTATGACGTCTATCCAATGTTGGAAGTACTCCTTCAAATGGTGCTTTAAATCTTCTCACTCCTGCTGGTGAAGCATATTCAAAATCAATTTCTTCATCACCTGTACCATACAAGATTTTTTCCATAAAACTTCTAGGCAATTCTTTGATTTTCTTTCCTCTGATATCAATTCCATAATGTTTTCCGATACTTTCAAAATACATTTTTGCCATGGTGTCTCCTTTTTTCATAGTACTTGAACCAAAGGCTTTTACACCATCATATAAGGTTTTGTTTTTATCTGGAATAATTAAGTCCTCATCCATTTTCATTAAATATCCAATTCCTGTACAAGTTGGGCAAGCCCCCATTGGATTATTAAATGAAAACATTCTAGGTGTTAATTCTGGAAAACTAAAGCCACAATCAGGACAAGCATAATTACAACTATATAATTTTTCTCCTTTTCCAACTGCATCAATTAACACCAATTGGTTCGCATGTTTTAAAGCAATTTCTACTGATTCTGTTAATCTACTTAAAATTTCTGGTTTGATTACCAATCTATCTACTACTAATTCAATATTGTGCTTTTTCTTTCTATCTAAATCAATATCATCAGAAAGCTCATACATCTCTCCATCAATTCGAACTCTAACAAAACCTTCCTTCTGAAATTCCTCTAATTGTTTTGTATATTCTCCTTTTCTTCCTCTAACCACTGGTGCCAATACTTGAATTCTAGTGCCTTCTTCTAATTCCATAATATTATCTACAATTTGATCTATTGTTTGTTTTTCTATTTTCTTTCCACAATTTGGACAATACGGTACTCCAATTCTAGCATATAATAGACGGATATAATCATAAATTTCTGTAACCGTTCCTACTGTAGAACGTGGATTTTTAGAAGTTGTTTTTTGATCGATGGAAATGGCTGGTGATAACCCTTCTATACTTTCTACATCTGGCTTTTCCATTAATCCTAAGAATTGTCTAGCATAAGAAGATAAACTTTCTACATATCTTCTTTGACCTTCTGCATATAAGGTATCAAATGCTAAACTAGATTTTCCTGAGCCAGATAGTCCTGTGATAACTACCAATTTATCTCTTGGTATTTCTAAATTTATATTTTTTAAATTATGTTCTTTTGCACCCTTTATGATAATTTTGTCATTCATGAAAATTCCTCCACAATTTAGCTTGACATCTTCTATATAAATAGATTATAATAAATATAGGAAATGGAGAAACCACAAAAGTGGTTGCCTCGAATATGTTATAAAAAACACATCTATTTGGGCAATTTTACAGATGTGTTTTTTTTATTTGTTATTTTTGTCTGCTAATAATTACTATTAATGCAATTATTAAGGCAAACGCAATGATAGTTATTACTATTAAAGAATAATATAATATGTATATTGTTGCAATTAATAATTGTATTTCTATCATATGCATCACCTCCTCTTAGGAGGCAAAACCACATCTGTTTGTTCTCATTTCCTATGCTTTTTATTCTACAATATTCTTCTAATTTTGTCCATAATTTTTATTAAATTCATAAATATATTTTTAACTTCCAGTTCCATTTTAGATTTATTCATCTAATAAAAACAATTCTTCCTTCCTTCATCTCTATCACTTTTTGACAATTTTCAAGCATATTTAATCTATGTGCAATCATAATGGTAATTCTTCCGTTTACTTACCTTTTCTATTGCATTTTTTATCAATTCTTCATTTTTCCAACTCAAATTAGAGGTTACCTCATCTAAGATAATAATATCTGGATTCATTGCCATAATTCTAGCAAAATTCATGATTTGCTTTTCACCAGCTGAAAGTAAATCTGTTTCTTCATATATATTACTGTTATATCCTTTTGGTAATGTCATAATTTTTTCATGTAATTTTAGTATTTTAAAAATCCTAATAATTTCTTCTTTTGTTATCTGTTTATTAACATATTTTATATTATCAATAATGGTGTTTGGTACAATTTGAACTTCTTGCATTATATATCCAATCTTATGTCTAATAGATGAAATACTATATTCTCTATAATCTTTTCCATTTATCAGGATTTCTCCTTTTTGTGGTTCATACAATCTAGTTAATAAATTGGTAATGGTGGTTTTCCCAGCTCCCGTTTTTCCAATAATGGCAATTTTCTCATTTTCTTGTATATCTAAAGAAACATCTTTTATATTTTTCTTATCATCATTATATGAAAAATATACATGCTGAAATGCAATACTCGTTATTTTCTCTTTTATCTTTTCTCCTGCTTCTAAATCTTCTTCCTCTGTTTCTTCTAATAGTTCTAATATATTCCCATATGCAAAAAAACTTTCCTTAATATCTGTTAAATGTCTTGTAAACCAACTAAATTCAGATGTTAAATATGAGGCATAATCTATCATAATCATAATTTGTGCATATGTCATCACACCTTGAAGCACCTCTAATCCTCCAAAATAGATAATGATAATTGTAGAAAGTGAAGTAATGAAGGTAAATATAGCATTATATGTACTAATAATTTTTTCTAATTTTGTATTTTCACGATTATATTCTTCTAATTTTTCTTGTAATATTTGTACCCTTTTGTTCACAATGCCTAATAATTTTATACTAAAAAAACTTTGTATACCTTCATTAATTGTTGTATAAATACTGGTATTAATCTTTCTAATTTCTGAAATTTTTGCCATTGTTTTTCGATTGAATAATAAAGTAATACCAAGTCCAAGAGCATATAACCCTAAAATCATAAATCCTATTTGTACATTTGTCCATATTAAAAAAATCACAATAATCCCAAATCGTGCTAATCCCATTACAAGCATTTCTACTAATCGAATTGGAAACAATTCTCCTGAATTTTGTGTGTCCTCTTGTAAAAATTGTAAAATAAGTCCTGATGCATTTTGGTCAAAAAATTTAGCCTTTACCCTTTGAAGCTTTTCAAATATGGCATTTCTTAAATCACTTTTTATCCATCTAGATAAAAGAGAACGCATTTCACAATGCTTCAAAACCATATAGCATTGAAGTAATAATATACCTATATATATACATACCCATAAAATCAATCCTTTTACATTTTGTTCCGGTATTTCTACATCTAATATTTTCTCTACAATACGAGGAACTGTCATAATTTCAATAATCGCTGTCACAATAATTAACATACATAAAGCGATAAATTTTTTATGATATCCTGTATGTTGATACATTTTCTTTAATTTCTTCAAAGTTTCTTTCATATACTTTCTCCCTTTTGTTCTATCTTTTCTATTGCCGATGTTTTATTTCTTATATTTATACATTTATCTACATAGTTTCTAATTTCTGGTTTATGTGTAATAAAAATCATGGTTGTTTCTGGATAATGTAAAGTTAAATTTTTAAGAATTTGATTACTTGTTTTTCCATCTAGTTTGCTAAATGCATTATCAAATATCATAATTGGTTTCTTTCTCATCAAAGCTCTTGCAATTAAAATCCTTTGTTTTTGTCCTCCTGAAAGTTTTACTCCTTTTTCTCCTATTAATGTTTGATATCCTTGTTCTAATTGTTTTATATCTTTATCAAATGCCACTTCTTTTATGACATTTTCTAATTCTTCTTGGCTTTTCTTTTCCCACAATAATATATTTTCTGTTATTGTACCAATAAATACATCTCCCTCTCCTGAAATATATTCTATATATTCCCTTATATTAGACTTATCTAATTGCTTGACATTATGATAATTTAGATACATATCTCCTTCTATATTTCCAATTCCCATAATAGCCCTTGCTATCATGCTTTTTCCCGTTCCATTTTCTCCAATAATCGCTACTTTTTCTCCTTTTTTTATACAAAAGTTTAAGTTACGTAAAATTTCTCTTTCTGATATGTTTATCGAAACATTATGAAATACGATCTCTCCATCTAAATTATAATGATAATTGTTTTCTGTTTCCTCCTTTAAATCCATCAAGGCTTTTATCTTTTTTCTTACCACAAAAAAAGTATCTACAACTTCTAAATTTTCTCCAAAGGAATATAGGCACCATAAGATCTTGTCAGATAATAAAATCAAAGCAGTTAATGCTCCTAGTGTCATATTTCCATTAATGATAGAAATTCCCCCTAATAAATAACATATTGGATTTTTTAAATAGGTAATATGTTCACTAATAATTTCATAAAATAAAACAAACTTTATAAATTTGATATCTTCCTTTGTATAATTTTGATTTAACTTTTTATATTGTTGTATCTCCTTTTTTTGTCTGTTATAAATTCGTACAAATTTAAAATTATGAATGTTTTGAATAGTTGCCCCTAATAACTGCTTTTTCTTAGAAATCAATGTTTCTAACATTTGTGTCATTTTTCGGTAATACCATAAGGCAAATAGTAACATAACCACTATTGTTACCAGCAAGAATATCGTAATAGATACATTTAGCGTAACGCCTTGTGTGACAATAAAAATGCTTAAAGATACGATATCTAATATCACATTAAATTGTACTTTAAAAAAATTGCTATACTCTTTTGCATCCTCATTTACTCTTTGTAGCATTTCTACTTTACTATAGGAATAATAACTATCATATTCTAATTTTAATATATGTGCATATAATGTTTCTTTTAAATTTGCACCAATTTTTAATGTGAATTTTGTGGTTATTCTTTCCCTTATATAATTTACAAAAACCAATATGCCTCTAATTCCCATAATGATACCACTTAAAATGATTAAACTTCTGATGATATCCATTTCTATGATTGGTTGTATGAATTTCGGAATTTCTTCTAGATTATGAAATAAGATACCATCTATTGCATAACGAATATACATGGCTATTTGCAAGTTACAATAAGAAATGAGAAGGCTAAATAAAATTAATATGATTATATATTTTGCGATTCCTTTAAAAATCTTCATCTTTTTCTTTCCTTTGTTTTCTTTTTCATATAATATAAAATACCTTTATTAGACTATATATCTAATAAAGGTATGTAACTTTATTTTTTTGATATCAAATTTATTAAATTATTGCACTGCAATACATATCTCACTATAATTTGGATAATAAATTTCTAATTGTGGATATTCTAAAATTTTTGTATATTCTGAATTTGGTAACCAATTAAAATAAATATTTTGATATACTTTTAATATATCTTTTTGTTTGCGATTTTGTACGGTAAAACATGCCCATTTTGCTTTTGGAATGTTTACTTTTACAAAATCTTTTTTAGGTGTTTTTCCCACCAAATAATATTTCCCTATATTTTGACACTTACCATTTTGGTAAATATCTTCATAAATTCCATAATATAATGCTTTACCTTCATGATGCTTCTTTAGAAAGTCTATGGTTCCATCTCTTCTAGCTTCTGCATATAATGCTTGTATGGATCTTTTATCTGTTCCAGATATAATTTTTGTAGCCTTTCCATAATAAATTTGCTCTTCTTTTTCTTCAATTCTGTAACTTAATGCCTCCATACTCTTAATGGCAGAATGAAATTCTAGTTTTGGATAAATCGTCATTCTTGTTTTTCGTTTTCTAAAATTTGCTGGAGATTCTCCATACATTTTTTTAAATGCATTCGAAAATGAAACAGGTGAATCATAATGATATTGTATAGCAATATCAATAATTTTATGATTGGTTTTTCTCAATTCCTCAGCCGCTTTACTTAATCTTCTTTTTCTAATATATTCTGTAATCGTAATTCCTGTTAGAAATGTAAAGATTCTTTGCATTGTATATGTGGAGGTACCTAAGATTTTAGCCAATTGTTGATAATCTATTTCATTTTTTAAATTATTTTCTATTTCTTCTATTAATTTGTTTAAATCATTGTAGCTATTCATGTTTGCTCCTTTAGTTATTCCATTTTCTTCATTATATCATCCAAAAGAAAAAAAATAAACACAAATATTTCTATTCATGCTTATTTTTGTATATTTATAATAGGATTGTCTAATTTTGATTTTCTTCTTTCTCCAATCTGACTTCATTTTCTATAATAGTCATAATAATTCGTACAGTTTTTTCCAAATCATTGTTTTTTAATACATAATCATATAAACTAATTCTAGATTCTTCATAATCAAAACGATTTAAACGTAATATGATTTCTTGTGGACTTGGCTTGTCTATTCTATTTTCTAATCGATGTTTTAATTCTTCTTTTGGAACACGTAAAAATATGGTAACAACTTTTGTGTCATTTCCCAATAATTCCTTTAAATGCTCTGTTCCATTGACATCAATATCTTTTACAATAATTTTTCCACTTTTTATTTTATCATTTAACAATTTTCTAGAAGTCCCATAATATTGATTGTGATGGATATCATATTCATAAAATTCTTCATTTTCTATCATTTCTTCAAATTCTGCTCTTGAAACAAAATTGTATGTTTCTCCCTCTATATCACCCTCACGAATTGCTCTTGAAGTATAAGAAGGAAGTGATTCTACATTTTCCATTCGTTTAATAAGTTCTTTTTTTATTGTATCTTTTCCTGCCCCTGCTACTCCTGATAATATGACTAACATTCTATTGCAACCTTCCCTTCTGCAATTTCAATAGCAGCTATGGTTACTGGTGACTCTTCTTTAGTTTCTACTAATGGTGTTGCACCAGATGCAATTTGTCTTGCTCTTCTAGCTGTTGCAATTACTAATTCATATCGATTATTTGCTTTTGTAAGTAATTCTGAAACACTAGGTTTTACAATCATTGTTTATCATTTCCTTTCTTTTCTGATGATTTTGGGGACGGAGAAAAAAATCATCATTTTCCAATTTTAATTTATCTATTAAATTTTCTATTATTTACCACAAGTGATGATTTTTTGCTCCGTCCCCAAAATCACCCAAAATCATCACTTAATTTTCTTCTTGTGAAATGTCTTTATCAATTCTTCCTCCAACCGTTTCTGGTTGTACAGCAGATAATATAACATGTCCTGAATCCATGATTAAAACAGCTCTTGTTCTTCTTCCATAAGTAGCATCCACTGCCGTCTTATTATCTTTTGCTTCTTGTATTAATCGTTTAATTGGCGCTGATTCCGGACTAACAATTGCTACAATTCTTTCTGCTGATACAATATTTCCAAATCCTATATTTACTAATTGCATAAAATCATTCCCTTCTTACTCTATATTTTGTACCTGTTCTCGTATATTTTCTAACTGTGTTTTCATATTGATAACTTCATTTGTAATTTCTAAGTTATTTGCCTTTGAGCCTATAGTATTTGTTTCTCGATTCATTTCTTGAATCATGAAATCCAATTTCTTTCCTACAGCTTCATTGCTATTTAATAACTCTCTAAATTGATATACATGGCTATTTAATCTTGTTACCTCTTCCTCTATAGAGCATTTATCTGCATAGATAACCACTTCTTGTGCTAATCTTGCTTCATCTATTTCTTGGTCTTGTAACAATTCTTTTATCCTTGTATTTAATTTTACTACATAATCCTCAATAAGTCCAGTAGAAAGTGAAGATATTTTTTTTACTTTTCCATCTATATCTTGTATTCTAGTAAATAGATCTTGTGCAATCTTTTCCCCTTCAATTTTTCTCATTCCTACTAAATTTTCAATTGCTTTGTTCGTTACTTCAAGTAATTCATTTTTAATCGTTTCGTCATCTTGATTATTTTGAATGGTTAACACATCTGGTAATTTAGAAATTTCTGTTACTGGAATATCTGCTACAATTCCCTCTGATTCTGCTAAATCTCTTAATTCTTTTATATACATTCTGGCAATTTCTGTATTGATCTTAATATCTCTGCCTTCTAAGGAATTATTATTAAATGTAATAAATACATCTACTTTTCCTCTTGTTAACTTAGCTGAAACAGCCTTTTTGATTTCTTCTTCTAGATAACTTAAACTTCTAGGCATTTTAATTGAAACATCTAAATATCTATGGTTTACACTTTTTATTTCTACTTGATATTCTCTTAAATTTTTTGACATATTTGATTTTCCATAACCTGTCATACTTTTAATCATTTTTTACTACCTCTTCTTTTTTCTTTCTTCCCCTTTTAGATTTTGGTTTTGGTTGCTGTTTTCCTTCTTCTACTGCTTTTTGTACATCCTCCTTCTTCTCATCTGGCGTACTTTTCTTTGCTGTTCCTGTTCCTGTTTCTGTTTTCTTTTTAGTTGTAGAATTCTTTTTCTTTTCCGTTTTTTTCTCTACTTTTTCTTCTATCTTCTTTTCTTTTTTTGAATTCGTCTTCTTTACAGTTTGTTTCTTTTTTGGTTTACTTTCTAATTTTTTTTCTTCTATGATTTCTTCTTTTTCTTCCTTTTCCTTGTCTTCTACCTTTTCTATTTCTGTTTCTTCTGTTAGTTCCTTCTGTTTAGATTTTCTTTTTTTAGTTTGCTTTTCTTCACGATCTTCTTGTTTACTATTTTTGTTAGAAGGCTTTTTATTTTTTCCTCTCATAGATTTTGGTTTTGGCTTCTTTTCTTCTTTCTCTTTCTCCACTTCTTTATTTATTTCTATTATTGGTTCTTCATTTCTTTTTTTAGCTTCTTTAATAATTGGTTCATCTTTTACAATTTCTGATATATCACTAAGACTTCTTAAATATTGCCATCTCGCTTTTGTATATATCACTGTTGATTTTAATACATAATATATAGCAAAAATATATGATGAGGTTAATATATATGTTCTAAAATCAAATTTATAAATAGTAATAACATGGTTAATAAACAGTGCATGTATCGCCAAAACAAACAATTCCAATGTTGTAATTAACAAGGTCCCACTTTCTTTTTTATATGCTATTTCTAAAATAACAATACCTGATAGTAAAAAGACGCCTGAAAATATTTTTGTTATTAATTCCATTTTATCTAATTCAAATTGTGTATATAATATGTTTGAAGCTATAAAATATATCATCACTACAATAGCCAATATTAAATTCTTAAATATTTTCTTCAATATTTCTTGTGACACCTCTTTAGGCACCCTTTTTTTAGCCATTTCCTGTTCCATTATTGTTTGTGCATTTTCTGTTGTTTCCTTCATATTATCTGTTAAGTTTTCTACTGCTTTATTGTTTACTTTCGTTTTTTCTTTTTTCATTTCTGCCCCCTAACTATCTAATTCATACATAATAATGCTTAACATGTTTAAAGCAACGGTTTCTGTTCTAAGAATTCTATTTCCCAAGGTAATTATCTTCGCATGATATTCTTCGAATTTAGCAATTTCCTCTTTGTCAATTCCACCTTCTGGTCCTATCACAATAGCTATTTTCATTTCTTTATTTTCATTTTGCCTTATTTTTTTTAATTCTTGCTTTAACGTATTTACTTTTTCATTTTCATATGCTACTAATACAAAATCATATTCTTTCATATTTTCACATAAATTCTTAATATTTATGATAGAATTTATCCTAGGAATTCTATCTCTTCCAGATTGTTTTGCAGCACCTTCAGAAATTTTTTGCCATCTTTGTATTTTTTTAATTTTATCTTTTTCATTTAATTTTACCACACATCTTTTCATTTCTACAGGTGTAATATCATATACACCTAACTCTACTGATTTTTGAATAACCAATTCCATCTTATCTGCCTTTGGTAATCCTTGAAAAATACTTACTTGTATATTTGACTCTACACTAGAATTTATTTCTTCTATAATCTCACACAAAATACCATTTTCCTTTATTTGTCCGATTTTACAATGATAATTTTTAGATGTATCACTATCACATATATCTATTGTATCATCAATTTTTGCTCTTAGAACATTTTTTATATGATTCACATCTTCATTTTGTATGATAATGGTATTTCCTTCAATTTGATTGGTCGTCACAAAAAACTTAGGCATTTATTTTCTCCTTCTTATTTCCTTTAAATCCCTTATATTGTATCACATAAATTATGATTTTTCTAGTAATATTATGCATTTATCCAAACAGAAGCTGATTTTGCTTTTACTTTAAAAATACCATATCCTTCATTATCAATCACTACTTCCTCTTGGCAATTTCCAATGGCATCAATAAATTTTTCCCCTACAAAATCTGTTCCTATATACATTCTTTTTTCTTCATCAAATTTATTAGAAATCAAAACAGCTAATCCCGATTTAATATGTTCTCTATCTCCTTCTCTTGTCCAACCAATACAGTTTGGGTTATCAAAATAGTTATTTTGTTTTCCATATGCCTTTTCTTTTCTTAAGTCAATTATTGTCTTTAATCCCTCCACAGGTTCTATATTATTATGCTTAATCCCATATATATCTCCCCAAAATACACATGGATATCCTTCATCTCTTAATAACGTAATTGTATATGCAGGTATTTTAAACCATCTTTCTACAAAACTTTCTAAGCTTTGTCCCGGTTGAGTATCATGATTTTCTACAAATGTTACAGCTTTACTTGGATTTTCTTTTACTAATGTTTTATCTAAAATTTTGGTTAGATCATAATTTTCATCTTTTGAAGCATTGTATAAGTTGTAATGCAAAGGTACATCAAATAAAGAAATTTCTCCTTCTGTTTCAGTAATATATCTATGTAACTTTGATATATCACCACTCCAATATTCTCCTACCGCAAATAATTCATCATTTGTTTGTTTTCTCAATGTTTTTATCCATTCTCTATAAAAATCTGCATCAATATGTTTTACAGCATCTAATCGAAAACCATCTACCTTTGTTAATTCTAGATACCATTTTCCCCAGTCTAAACATTCTTGAACAACTTCAGGATTTTTAAAATCTAAGTCTGCTCCCATTAAATAATCATAATTTCCAAATTCCTCATCTACAGCTCCACTCCAACTTTTATTCTTAAAACGAAAGATTGCATGTTCTTTTGTTTTATCATCATAGTCAATTCCATCAAAATGTGTCCAGTTCCATTCAAAGTCAGAATATTTATGTTTTCTCCCCGGAAATGTAAATTTGGTAGCTACTCTTACAACTTGATTTTCCACAAAATTATTATGATTTCCCCAATCAACTTGTTCTGCTGGAATTGTTTGTAACAAATCTGCTCCCATTTTATGATTTAATACAATATCTGCATATGTTTCTATTCCTGCTTGTTTTAAAGTCATAATACAATTTAAATATTCATCTTTTGATCCATATTTTGTCTTAATCGTTCCTTTTTGATCAAACTCTCCTAAGTCATATAAATCATATACACCATATCCTACTTCGTCTTTTCCACCAATTCCTTTATATGCAGGTGGAAGCCATAATGCTGTTATTCCTATATCTGCTAGTTTTTCTGCTTCGCTCGCTAATCTATTCCACCAATTTTGATTTGTTTCTAAATACCATTCAAATGCTTGTAATATGACACCATTTATTTTTTTCATTTATTTTTCCTACTTTCTATATTTCAAAATGTCCAATCGGGGACGTTTCTTTTTGACACATTTTTATTATTTTTTACTGTCTGCATTATATCATTTGTAAGGGATAATTTCTAGGTAAAATAGAAAAATATATAATAAAACATTTTTCATTTATATATAGGAATAACAGGGAAAAACCTGTTACTCCGGATTTATCCCTGTTATTTCATCATTTTCTTTAGCATGTTATGCAACGGGTAATTTCCCGTTATAACTGCATAAGGTCGTTTACTCCCAAAACTAGAAGCAGATATATATAGTTCTATTTCTTTTTCTTTTAATGTTATTGTCCTGCCAATAGGTATGAAACACATCATCTTCTCGACATCTTCTTGGAATTCTTTGTTGGAAAATTCCAGCATTTCAATTTTTTCTTTCATTTCTTTTCTAGGAATTTTCTTTATTTCCCGCATCCCTTCTCTGTATAGTCCTATTTCTCCTGTCACCTCTAGCTTTAGCTGAAACATTTCTAATCCTCCTTTTCTATACTTCTAGAAAATTTATATATATTGCATAAAAATGATTATACTACTTTATATTAGATTCTGCAATATTTGACATATAATTTTTTATTTTATATAATACCTTTTCGAAAGGATGCGATTTAAAATGAGTTTTGTCTATGAAAGAACAATCAATTATTATGAAACAGATAAAATGGGGGTTGTTCATCACTCTAATTATATTCGTTTTTTAGAAGAAGCAAGATGCTACTATTTAAGAGATGCTAATATGCCTTTCGAAAAATTCGAAGAAAAGGGTATTACTATTCCTGTTTTAGAAGTGAAATGTAAATATAAGCAACATGTTACTTTTGCTGATACTATTTTAATTAAAGTTCTTGTAAAAGAATTTAATGGTGTCAGATTAACTATTGGATATGAAGTAAAAGATAAAAAAACTGGTAATGATGTCATTATTGCAGAAACCAAACATTGTTTTACAGATAAAAATTTAAGACCTGTTAATTTGAAGAAACATTGTCCTGAATTTAGCGATAAATTTGAGGCATTAAAAGAAGCTTAGAAATTTTCTAAGCTTCTTTATTTATTTCTTGTAACATTTTATTAACATATTCTAAATTAATTTTATGTGTTACTTCTAATTGTTCTATAAAACTTTTAGTATAACTTGTATTTACATTTAATACAGTTGCATAAGCAAGATGGTTTTCTAACACAGTTACACTTTCTAGTGGTTTATCTTTTAGTAATGTATAATCTTCCAAAAACTTTTTATACTTGTCCCATTGTTTCATTTCCTTAGCACCTTTTATAGTATAAGTACCGTCTAAATATTCTCCTTTTCTTAAATATCGTAATACTTCTCTTATGAGTGGTTCTAATATAGTAAGTTCAAAAGCAACAAAAAATGGAACAAATATCATATTAAACATTTCATCACTGATTTCATTATTTCCACTTATTGCAGAATATATAGCTCCAATGATTAAAATCCCAATATATAGGAATAGAAATACTGTACTTAAACGTATTTTTGTTTCCTTTATAAAATGATAGCTTTCAAATTCTTCTCTTACATATCGTATCCATGTGTTCATATTTATCTTTTCTTTTTTACAAATCTTATCATATAGATACTTTTCATCTTTTTTTAATTTCTTACTATCTTTGTCTTGTAACGACTTTAGTTCATAATGCTTTTCTTCCTTTTTTTCTATTTTAAGAAACCCTTTCGCACATAAATTTAATATACAAGCTACCAAATCTTTTTTCTTTTCTATTTTTTGATTTTGTAAGTAAGATAGTACTGCTGGACTATATTCTACTTCTATATCTCTAACATAAATTCCCACATCTCTTGCTAATTTCACTTTTATTTTATTATATATATCAATTCCAACTCTAATAACTATATATCCAATAATTGTAACAGTTGTTAAAAGCATAAATCCATTTCCGAACAAAGCATTCACAAATAGAAACGGAATCGTCGCAAGTACAAGATATATAGGAATTGTTGCTAGCCATATTTTGTGTGGGTCTATTTTTCCCTTTTTTACAAATGTAACTGTAACACCTATTACCACAAAAAATCCATATATGAAAATTGCAAACATTATATAACTTATCATTTTCTTCCTCTTCTATTCTTTATTTCTTTTATTTTCTAATATCCATTTTTTTAGAAATATTTTGCATACTTAATTATTGACCTACGTGTCATCTTTTGAAAATATTGGAAACAAGTCAAATCATCGTAGGTTAAAGATTTACATAAAAATGTCTCAAACAGAAACGTCCCCAATTGGACATTACCCAAACAAGCTTAATTGATTACTTTGACTCATACCATTTAAACAACCAAACTTCTTTAATAGTTCTGCTACCGAGTCTCCTACTTTAGATCTAATTTTCATATCGTCGATTGACATGAATTTTCCGTCTTTTCTTGCATTTTCAATTCCTACTGCTGCTACTGTTCCAAGTCCTGCAATACTGTTTAGTGGTGGACGTATTCCATCCTCTTCTACAATAAATTTTGTGCTACTAGATTTATATAAGTCAATTGGCAAGAATTTGATTCCTCTTTCATACATCTCTAATACAAGTTCTAAAACTGGATACATCGCTTTATCTTTTTGTGTTGCATTATTTCCTTGTAAATCTATTTCTTTCATTTTATTTTTTACTTTTTCTTCTCCAAATGTCATAATTTCACTGTCAAATTCATCTGATGCTCTAATTGAGAAAAATGCTGCATAATAGGCTTTTGGTTCATGTACTTTAAACCATGCAATCCTGAAAGCATTTGTTACATAGGCTGCTGCGTGTGCTTTTGGGAACATGTATTTTATTTTTTCACAAGATTTGATATACCATTCTGGTACATTATGTTCTCTCATTAAATCTGTATATTCTTTCCACTTTGCAGGGTCTTTCAAAGCTTTTCCTTTACGAACCGTTTCCATGATTTTAAATGCTGAGTTTGGTGGTAAACCTTGTTTGATTAAGTATATCATAATATCATCACGGCAACAAATAGCTTCTGTTAAGGTTACCGTTCCATTTTCAATTAAACTTTGTGCATTTCCAAGCCATACATCTGTACCATGTGATAATCCTGATATACGAATTAGCTCATCAAATGTGGTTGGTCTTGTATCTACTAACATTCCTCTTACAAACTTTGTTCCAAATTCTGGTATACCATAACTTCCTACTTCTGATCCAATTTGTTTTGGTGTGACACCTAAAGCATCTGTTGAACTAAAGATAGACATGGTTGCTTTATCATCAAGTGGAATCTTGGTTGGATCTATTCCTGTAATATCTTGCAACATTCTAATTACTGTTGGATCGTCGTGTCCTAGTATATCTAGTTTTAATAAGTTCTGATCTATTGAGTGATAATCAAAATGGGTTGTAATAATGTCTGAGTTTGGGTCATCTGCTGGGTGTTGTACTGGACAAAATTCATAGATTTCTCTTCCTTTTGGTACAACGATAATACCTCCCGGGTGTTGTCCTGTTGTTCTTTTGATTCCTGTACACCCATGTGATATTCTTTTAATTTCCGCTTGGTTAATTGGAATATGTCTTTCTTCATAATAATTCTTTACATATCCATAAGCTGTTTTATCAGCTACTGTACCAATGGTTCCTGCTTTAAAGGTCGTTCCTTTTCCGAAGATAACCTCTGTATATTTATGGGCTTTTGCTTGATATTCTCCTGAGAAGTTTAAGTCAATATCTGGCTCTTTATCTCCATTAAATCCAAGGAAAGTTTCAAATGGAATATCCATTCCGTCTTTATCCAGTTTATGCCCACATTTTGGACATGCTTTATCTGGTAAGTCAAATCCATTTTTTACGCCATAATCTGTAAAATCCGAATATTTACAATTTGGACATCTGTAATGGGCTGGAAGTGAATTTACTTCTGTGATTCCTGTCATATTTGCCACAAAAGATGAACCAACAGACCCTCTGGAACCTACGATATATCCATCTGCATTGGATTTCCATACCAATTTTTGTGCAATAATATACATAACAGAAAATCCATTTTTGATAATAGAATCTAATTCTTTATCTAATCTGGTTTGTACAATTTCTGGTAAAGGATCTCCATATAGTTCATGGGCTTTACTATATGCAATATCTTTTATGGTTTGTTCACATCCCGGAATATGTGGTGGACATTTTTCTGGTGATATTGGACTAATTTGGTCACACATATCTGATATTTTATTCGTATTGGTAACAACCACTTCATAGGCCTTCTCTTTTCCCAAATAACTAAATTCTTCTAACATTTCCTCTGTTGTTCTTAAGTAAAGTGGTGCTTGATTATCTGCATCATCATATTTTTGCCCTGCTTCTAAGATACGTCTATAAATTTCATCTTGTGGATCCATAAAATGCACATCGCAAGTGGCAACAACTGGTTTGTTTAATTTTTCTCCTAATTCTACAATTTTTCTATTGATATCACGTAATGCTTCTTCATCAGCAACAGTCCCATTTCGAATTAAGAATTGATTGTTTCCAGTTGGTTGAATTTCTAAATAATCATAGTCATTTGCAATTGCTTCAATTTCTTCATCTGTTTTTCCAAGTTCAATTGCTTGATATAGTTCCCCTGCTTCACATGCACTTCCTAAAATCAATCCTTCTGAATATTTTTTATATAAACTCTTTAAGATACGTGGCTTTCTATAAAAATAATGTAAGTGTGATAAAGATACTAATTTATATAAATTCTTTAATCCCACATAGTTTTTAGCTAAGATAATAGCATGATAAGTTTTTAGCTTTTTATATTCTTCTTTTTTTGCTTCTTCACTTGCAGCTACTCTATCAATGTCTTCTACTATGGTTGCTCCCTTTTTCTTTAACATATCTACCATCACTTTAAATACTTTTACAGTTGTATCTACATCATCTAAAGCACGGTGTGCCACTTCTACTTTAATCCCTAAATTTTCCGCAATTTTTCCTAATTTGTATTTCTTATAATCTGGGAATAAATCTTTGGCTAAACTTAAGGTATCTAAATAAGTATAATCAAAATCATATCCCAATACTTTGGCATTTTGTTTTAAAAATCCGACATCAAAATTGGCATTATGTGCTACAATAACCGTTTCCTTGTCATCTCCCAAAAATGCTAATAATTTTGGAAATACTTTATCAATCGTTTCTGCATCTTTTACCATCTCATCTGTAATGTTGGTAACTTCTGTTACTCTTTCTGGGATGTGTTTTTCAGGATTGACAAAACAGCTAAATTCATCAATAACTTCTCCGTCTTTTACCTTCATCACACCGATTTCTGTAATTTTTTCAGTGGTTGCTGAAAATCCAGTGGTTTCCAAGTCTAATACACAATATGTGGTATCCATACTTTGTTTTTTACCATTATATACTGTTTTCGTATTGTCTGGAGCCAAGTATGCCTCTACCCCATAAATTATCTTCATATCTGGATTATCATACCCTAATAACTTATGGGCTTCTGGAAAGGCTTGTACAACACCATGATCTGTAATAGCAATCGATTTCATGCCCCATTTCATGGCTCTTTTAATCAAATCTGTTGCTGAAGTCATAGCATCCATTTGACTCATTTGTGTATGCATATGAAGCTCTACTCTTTTTACTTCTGCATGGTCTTCTCGTATTTTCTTCTTGATTCCCTCTCCTTCTACAATCGTATTTGCCATAATGGTTAATTCATTTGAGAAGGAATCCATTTGTGCTGTTCCTGCTATTTTTAATCCTTTGGCATTTTTGATTCTTTTAATAACTCGTTTACTATTATCTTTATTTAAAAATGCTTTACAAGTCATACTGCTAGTTCCATCATAGATATCAAAACTAAGTAAGGTTTTTCCAGACTTTAATTCTCTGTCCTCCATATCAATGACTTCACCCTCAATAGAAACCTTCCCATCATCTACATTTAACTCTGCAATTTTTACCAATGGCTCTGTAATATTTGGATTCATTCCTAATATTAGAGGCGTACTTTCATCTTCTTCTGGTAATTCTGGTACTTCCATGTTACTTGCAATAATGGTATTTGCCATAATCGTTACATCTCCAGCATAAGCATCTAAACCTGCTTTTCCAATCGCTTTAATGGCTTTTGCATTTTGAATTTTATCAATAATCTCTTTTCCTTCAGTAGCATCTTTTGCAAAAGATTTACAAGTAATCGTGCCTGTTCCATCATAAATGTCAAAGATTAACATACCTTTTCCTGTTCTAGTTTCTTTACATTCACTTGTTAAAACTCTTCCTTCTACTGTAATTCTAGAATTACTTGCTGTAATATCTTTTATCGCTACTTTATTTTCTTTGGCTTTTGATGGTTTTCCCATAATATATTCTTGTTCTTGGAAATCTTCCATTCCATCTATTGGTGGTATTCCATCCATAGCCTCTTCTGGAATATATCCTTCCATATCTGTAGGTGGTATATAATCTGGATCATTGTATTCTGGTACAAAATTTTCATTGTTACTTACATGATTTTCTCTTTGTTGTGCATTTAATTCCTCAATATGTGCAATAGCTTTTTCTTCGACTTGTTTGATTTCCTCTCGTATTTCTTCTATTTCTTCTTTTGATAATTGTTCTGATAGATTTACTTTATATTCTTTACCAAATAAATTTTTTAAGACTTTTTCTAGTTCTTTATCTGTCTTCTTAGCCTTTAAAAAATCAGCTCCTTTAATATGCATTTTGATATTGACTTCATTTCCATCAACCTCCACATCACTTTTTAATAAAAGCATTGGTTTCATCAGTGGATATTTATGTGACATATAAGCAATGATATTCTTCCATTCTGCCTGAATATCTTTTAATACTACGCCTTCATGATATTTAATAATCATATCAATATGTTCAAAATGAAATCTATCTATTAAAAATTTTTCAAAAAACCATAGTTCTTTTATTTCTATATATTCATCAAAATATAACATGACTTCTAAAGTATTTGTCTTTTTGATGACATTTAACCCTTGGATATTCGCATATTGTATATTGGATTTTGTTTGATAGTCTCGAAATATTTCTCCTACTTTTTTTGTTTTTACCGTTTCTTGCATGTATCTTTGCTCCTTTGTTTTGAAATTTTATCTATTTTTCAAAATTATCTAGGTTCATTGACTTTTATTATTTTTATAATATAATATTTGTATAGGAAGGAGAAACCACTATGTGGTTTGCCTCGTGAAGTGTTAAAAACACACATCTTTTTCGGCAAAATACAGATGTGTGTTTTTTGTATTTTATTTTTGTTTACTCATAATTACAACGATTGCTATAATTAAGGTAAATGTAATGATAGTTACATCTGTTTTTCTCTTTCTTATGGTTTCTATTATATACTATTTTTTTTACATTTCAAGCGAACAAAATGAAATAAATTAATAAAATTTTTGCTCATTTTAAATTTCTTATGAATGGCAAAAAAATAGAAAAATTCTAAGATTTTCCTATACTATTCACCTTTATATTTAATTGACTATCTCAATTCCTATCTTAGTGCTCTTATTCTCTATTAAAGTAATTCCATACAAATTTATATATATATTAGTATATGTCGTTGAATCAAAATCAGCAGGATCTAATCTTTGACTACTAGTGTCATTTTTTGTGGGATAATTATATTCAGTATTGTGTGTTACCTTAGTCGGGATAAAAAAGTAACAAGTATTATGATTATCGAAAAAAGCAGTTTCTTTTTATAGTTATCATTGAAATTTTTCGATAAGATTATTATATTTGTTATTTGAAGAACTAGCACTAACATTGCTAATACAGTTATATTATGAGTTGTATCATAATAATTCGTTGAATTCACATATAAGGTTATAAGATATCCAGATACTACAAATATTATATTTATAGTTGAAATTAAAATAACCACTATTTTTATTATCTTTTTATTTTTCATATACTACCTCTTTCTCCATTATAAATCTTTTCATTTGGCAATACTTCCCATCTATAATATACACATGATATATTATCATTGTGTCATATAATCACATTTTTGTAAAGCTTTTTAGTAATTTTGTCACATTTATGCGGGTATCTTCACTATTTAAATCACACTTTTGCTTGTTGTATGTAAAATAATGATACCTTTTATATATTAAAAAATTCCCAAATGCTCTAATAATATTTTTGTACCTATTAAAATTAAAATAAGTCCACCAATAAATTCTGCTTTTTTTCATATTTGTTTCTAAGTTTTATTTTATCTGACAATAATAAATATAAACTTTTTGTGTTCTTTTGCTTTAATTTTATGTAACCTAGAATTCTCAAGTATTTTGTGGTATAATTAGGTAAAATTAATTTTAAAAAATTTTTCAAAATAATATATATAGTATGAAACGAAAAAGGCGGTGAATTTATGGTTGAACTACTTTCCCCTGTTGGTAATTTTGAATGTTTAAAAGCTGCTGTGCAAAATGGTGCTAACAGTGTCTATTTTGGTGCCGATATCTTTAGCGCTAGGGCTTTTGCGTCTAATTTTAGTATTGATGAATTAGAAAAAGCTATTCAATATGCAAAAATTCGAGGTGTCAAAACCCATTTAACATTAAACACTTTAGTAACAGATACAGAATTTGAATCTGCTATAAATGTAGCCGAAAAAGCATACGAATTTGGAATTGATGCCATTATTGTTCAAGATTTAGGATTAGCTATGACGTTAATGAGGGCCTTTCCTGATTTACCAATTCATGGTAGTACACAAATGACTGTCCATAACCTAAATGGTGCTTTAAAATTACAAGAACTTGGTTTTAGAAGAGTTGTTCTTGCAAGAGAACTTTCTGTTAATGAAATTGATTATATTTGTAAAAATACAGATATTGAAATAGAGACCTTTATCCATGGAGCTCTTTGTATTTCTTATTCTGGTCAATGTCTATTTTCTAGTATGTTAGGTGGTCGTTCTGGAAATAGAGGAAAATGTGCGGGTCCTTGTAGGCTTCCTTTTGAATTATTAGAAAACAATAAGACCATCAATTCAGGATATTTACTAAGTACCAGAGATTTATGTGGATTAGAATTTATACCAGAATTAATTCAAGCAGGTGTTAAATCTTTTAAAATTGAAGGACGTATGAAATCACCAGAATATGTAGCAACTGTTACAAGAATTTATCGAAAATATATAGATTTGGCTCTATCTGATAATGAATATGTGATTGATGAAGATGATAAAAAAGAATTGCTTCAAGTATTTAATAGAGGTATGTCTTCATCTGGACATTTAAGTAATGAAGCTAACCGAAATTTAGTATTTAAAGAAAAACCAAATAATATGGGATTATTCCTTGGTAAAGTTCAAAAATATAGTCATAAAAAGGGATATATCACAGTTAAATTAAATGAACCAATTGGTATTGGAGATACCATTTCTTTAGAAAAAGAGCAAGGTAGTTATACAATTTCCGAATTAATGGATACCAATATGAAAAATATTAAATTTACTGAAATTGGTCAAACAGTTGTCATTGGTAGAATGAAAGGAAATATCAAGTTAGGTAATCAAATTTACAAAATGAGCTCTAAAAAATTAAATCTTTTTGCACAAAATAGTTGCTCAAAAGAAAATCGAAAAGTACTTTTAAATTGCCATATTGTTATAAAAGAAAATAAACCAATATCGATTACAGTTACATCTGCTAGTAATATTGAATTATATAAAGGTTTAAAAATACAATATACAACTGATACTATTCCTCTAAAAGCTATCACAAGACCAATAGATAAAAATACAATTATATCTCAATTCTCAAAAACAGGTTCTACTCCTTATGCTTTTAAAACATTAGATATTGAATTAGATCATAATGTATTTATCCCTAAATTAAGTACTTTAAATGATTTAAGAAGAACCATTTTACAAATGGTAGAACAATATGCAATTACAACAATGCAAAGAACACCTAACAAGGTCATTGCTAAAAAAGTACATAAACATTCAAATCCTGATATAACTATGAAAAAAACAAAGTTGTCTCTTTTATTAAACATTTTACACAAAAATTTTGACTATACACAACTTCATGACATTGAAAATGTATATATACCTTTAAAATATTTTTCTATGAAAGATTATCAAGAAATTTTACATATTTTAGATGATAAATTTCATGTATACATCTATATGCCAACCATTATAAAGTCAAATTACAAAAATTTATTATCTAGTAATATAGAAAATACTTTAAACAATTATCATATTAAAGGATTTGTCATTTCAAATATCTGTAATATAAAATTATTACATACTCTTTTCGCTGACATGAACAAAAATTTAGAATTAATTACTAATTACACTTTTAATGTGTACAATGCAAATACCATAAAAGAATTACAAAAATTAGGAATTTGCCGATATACCATATCTCCTGAATTAAATAGAGAAATCATTCATAATTTATGTAATAGCATAGATCTACCAAACGAATTAATTGTCTATGGTAGAACACCACTTTTAAATATGAACTACTGTCTGTTGGGAGAAACAGATAAATGTTATCCAACTTGTAAACAAAGATGTATTACGAATAATATATATGAATTAAAAGATCGTTTACATATGAAATTTAGGATTTTACCTGATAATATCCAAACCGTTACAACCATTTTTAATAGTAAGATAACATCTATTTATCCAAAAGAATTTAATATTGATTATGCAAGAATAGATATTTTAGACGAAACTATAGAAGACATCAATGAGATTATTCATAGAGTACATAATAATCAAAGATTTGATGGTAATCATTATACAAACGGAAACTTGAATAAAGAGATTTAAATGAGATGACTTTGGGGACGGAGCAAAAAATCATCATTTCTATAAAGAAATGATGATTTTTTGCTCCGTCCCCAAAGTCATCTCAGATTTGCTTACTGCTTAAATCTATAATTAAATCCATATTATCATCTTTTGCCGCTTTATTTTTTCTAATTGCTCCACATTTTTTACATTTATAAATAATGACATATCCTTTTTTACCATCAATTTGTAAACTTACTGGTTCTAAATCTCCATGACAGGTTTCTTGCCTATCCCCCGGATTTTTATCAACATGTTTAGAATGTAAACAATATGGACAATGATCTCTACAAGAATATCCTAATTTTGGTACTTCTCTACCGCAATTTTCGCATATAAATGTTTCATCAATTTCTGTAAATTTTCTACTTTCCATTTTTACTCCTTTTAATGTCCAATTGGGGACGTTTCTGTTTGGGACATTTTTATGTAAAGTTTATTACATTTTTAAATATGATAATATAAAATATTATTAATTATTAAAGTTACAATTATAACTTTACATAAAAATGTCCCAAACAGAAACGTCCCCAATTGGACAAAATTAGTATTTAAAATCTCCTCCACCTAAAAATTCTTTTAATAAAGAATTATTTGGTATATATTCTTTTGGTATTTCTTCAAAATATTTTAAAAATTTTAGTAATCTTTGTGCTTCTGCATATTCTGATTCTTTATTCGTTATTTCTTCTAATAAAGGTACTACTACTGGTTTTAATGCACCTATTTCATAAATTAATGATGTATTAAATATAAAGTTTGCTTCTTCTTGAAATGGAAATATATTTTTCTTTTCACCTTCATTTACCTTATTCCATGTTCTAATTGTATTTTGTGCTGAATATCCTCTAAATTGATGATCTCTTACAATTCTTCTGATTAATCTTGTATCTGTTGTTGAAACTCTATTAAACCTGTCTAAATTTAATACGGTTAATGCACTTATATAGACTTTGTATTTTTGTTCTGAAGGTATTTTACTGGTTAATTTATCATTCAAACAATGAATTCCTTCAATAACCAATATTTCACCTTTTTCCAACTTTAATGTTTTTCCATTGTATTTCTTTGTTCCTTCATAAAAATCAAATTCTGGTACTTCGACTTCTTCTCCACTTAGTAGTCTTGTTAAATGGTCATTGAACAATTCTGTATCGATTGCTTCTAAACATTCAAAATCATAATCCCCGTTTTCATCTCTTGGTGTGTCTTTTCTTTCAACAAAATAATTATCCACAGAAATTGTTACCGGCTTGATACCATTTAATTTTAATTGAATTCCTAATCTTTGTGCAAATGTCGTTTTTCCTGATGATGATGGCCCAGCAATTAATACCATTTTTACATCTTTATTTCTTGCAATATTATCTGCAATTTTAGCAATTTTCTTTTCATGTAAAGCTTCTGCTAATAAAATGATATCCTTAATATTACCTTCTTTTATTGCTTCATTGATTCTATATGTTCTTTCTATATTTAAGATTTTGTGAATATCATCATATTCTTCCATTGCCCATGCTAATTTTTTATTTTTTACAAATTTAGGCATTCTTTCTGGATCTTTTTGACTAGGATATCTTACCAAAAATCCATCATTATATCTAACTATTTCAAATATTTTAACGACACCTGTTCTATTAGCCAACGTTCCATAACAATAGTTATAGTAATCCTCACAATAATACATGTAGATTTCATTATTTCCTTCTAAGTCTAATTGTAATCTTCCTTTTGAACTTTTTGTTTCTTCAAAAAATTTTGTTGCTTCTTCTCTATTCATAATTACTTGTCTAATAGGAAGGTTTTCTTTTACGATTCTTCTTGCTTCTCCGTGTCAATTCCTCTATAAATTTATCGGTTACTTCTCCATCTATAATATCACAAAACATAGCATTTGATAGTTGATAATTTACTTCCATTTTATTGTCAGGACGTATTTTTTCAAATGCTTTTCCTATTATATATAATAAAGTTCTTCTATAAACTTTCATTCCTTCATTTGATGTTGTATCAATTAATTCTATTTTTCCATCTGTTTCCACACAATAATTCAAATTTTCATATTCATTATTAAATATTGTAGCTAATACTGTATGTTCATGATTTTTTATCTCTTCTTCCAATATTTCACTAATTGTTGCTGGTTTTTCTATTTCCATTATTTTATCTTTATATTGTATTTTCATAAAATTCCTCCTTTTGTATCCCGTAGTTTATTGTATATGAAATTACTATATAAGTCAAGATTTCTACAAATGCATTCTTAGAGCAAAGAATGTTCTTGAATAGAAAAATGTAATTTTCCTGTTCAGTCAAAAAACATTTTATTAACATGCATATTATTCATTATTTTGGATATATTTTAATTATATATGATTTTTTAGGAGGCGCTTTTTATGGATATTTCTAGAATTCATTCTATATTAGAAAATAAAGAAAAATGTGATGTTTTTTATGATGATAGACCTGTATGGATCCAAGGTGTTAATGATAATATTGCAAAAGTAGGTTTCATTGATAACTTTGAAGAGAAAGATGTTTTTATTAATGATTTGTATGAAAGAAATTTATATAATTAAAAATTAACGTTTCCATGCTGAAAAGATGAGAGTAAATCATAACCCTCATCTTTTTTAATTTTTCATCATTATGAATTCTTAAGTTTATTTCTTAATCTCATTTGATAAAATTCATTTTTACTTTCATAAACTATTTTTGATATTTCGTATATTTTTAAAATTTGTATATTTTTTTCCTTTTATTTTTTGTCTAAAATAGCTTTATTTTTTTACTTTGTTCTTTTATCTACTTTTTTGATATTCTTATATAAATTCATACATATTTTTTAATTATTTTGGAAAAATAAATCTTAACAGCTGGAGGTCATAATGAAGAAGGAAAAAAATACTTTACAAATTTTAATTGGAAAAAATTTAAAAAATATCAGAATTTCTTTAGGTTTAACACAAGAAGAAGTCGCTGAATCTCTTGGTCTTGCTCCAAGATATTTGTCTGATATAGAGTGTAATAAAACCAAAGGAAGTTTAACAACTTTAGTAAAATTATGTAATATATATAAAGTAACTCCTACAGTTGTTTTAAAAGAATATTTAACTATATCTGATCCCCAAATAGATGATAGTATAGCTGGATTTAATAATTTAAATGAAAATGAAAAAGATATTGTCAGAAAATTGGTTCAATATATGAATTATACCAAAAAAAAATCAAATCAATCTAAAAAAACTAAAAAAGAAAAATAATTATTATCTGCAAATAATCCTAATATATCATTAGGATTATTTTAATGCCTGTAAAATAATTTTTATGGCTGTTTTAAATCCTAATTCAAATTGATTTTCTGCCTCTATGCTGACTTTTTCATTTATATATTCTATATATCTTGTTACATTTTCTTTTGTGAATTCTTTAAATAGCATTTTCTCCATCTTTTTAATTTTTTTAGTAACTTCTATATATTCTTTTGTTTGATTAATATATTGCAATTCTTCCATATTATTATGATAAATTTTATTAATCATATTTTCATTTAAGTTTTCAAATTCACTTTTTATTAAATCCATTTTTTATCCTTCATTATATACTTCATAATCACTTATAGCATATTAAAAAACCCTTCAAGGTTGTTTTTTATAAAACTATGTTTTTCTTATATAAATCATACCTATTTTTTTATAAATATCCAATTGGGTGTCCAATTGGGGACGTTTCTTTTTGGGACATTTTTATGTAAAGTACAGAAAAGGATTCTATAAAAGAAAAAAAGGAATCACAAATTTTCGTGATTCCTTTTTCCAGCTTCAATTCGTTTTAATTTTTGTCAAGGATAATATTTTCTATAAAGTTTATAATTGTTATCAAAGGGATTGTCCGGCATAATTCTTTAGCTTCCCTATTAGTGGATGTATAATCCTCAAGTCTTTCTTTTATTTTCTCAATTTTTTCTTTATCCACATTACTGTATTTGGATTGAGTAAAAAAATCCCCATTAATCAAATAGCTTATAGTAATTCCCTCATCATGTTCTTCTACCCGAAATCCGTTTATTGCCCTTACCCTTGTCATATCGCTACCTCCTATTGTTTTCTACAAATTTTGTTGCTTTACATTTTATCATAAAAATCATTTAAAGTCTATTAAAATTGGTAAACTACAAAATATTTCTTGATTTTGAAAGCTCCACTAAAGTTCATTTTCACATGTCCCAGTTTCTATTTCTTTTCTAATATTTTCTAATGTATCACTGGCAATTTTATTTAAAGCCTCTTTTGTAAAAAATGCTTGATGAGAAGTAATAAATACATTTGGCATAGAAAGTAATATAGATAGGTTTTTATCTCTTATATAGCTATTAGACATATCTCTTAAGAAAAATTCTTCTTCATCTTCATACACATCTAATCCTACACCACCAATTTTACCTTCTGATAATTTTTGAACAAGGTCATTTGTATTGATTAGTTTTCCTCTACTACAGTTAATGATAATAACACCCTTTTTCATTTTTGCAATACTTTCTTTATTAATCATTTTTTCTGTATCTTTTAATAATGGACAATGTAAAGAAATAATATCAGATTCTTTATATAGTGTATCTAGATCCACATATTCAAATCCAACCTCTTCTCTAAACTTTTCATCTTGATATGTATCATAAGCAATAATTTTTGTTCCAAATCCTTTCATAATATTGATGAAGGCTTTTCCAATTCTTCCTGTACCAATAACACCTACTGTTTTTCCATGAATATCAAATCCTAATAGTCCATCTAAAGAAAAATTATACTTTCTAGTTCTTTGATATGATTTATATAATTTTCTATTAATACTTAATAATAAACCGACAGCATGTTCTGCAACTGCATATGGTGAATATTGTGGCACACGTACAACTTTTAAATTACCTTTATCTTCTATAGCAACATTATTAAATCCAGCACATCTTAATGCTAATACTTTAACACCATTTTCTTCTAATATTTTTAGTGTTTTACTATCTGCTTTATCATTTACGAAAATACATACAACATCATATCCTTTTGTTAATGGTGCTGTTTCACTATTTAATTTTGATTCAAAATAAGTAATATCATATTTGTATTCCTTGTTGTATTTATTAAATACTTCTTTATCATAATTTTTTGTGTCAAAAAATGCTATTTTTACCATTTTATTCCCTCCTAAATGAATTAAATTTCAACTCTAACATTATATAACCTTTTTATGGAAATTTCAATACTCCATGTTTTTTATCAATAGAAAAATGAACTTCAAAGTTTCCTCTAAAGTTCATCATTTAAAATTTCCCATTCTTGCATTTTTTCTTCTATTTCTTGATTAATTTTTTGTATCTCTTCTTGTAATTCATTTAACCTTATATAATCCGAACTAATTTCTTCTTTTGTCATCTCTTTTTCAATATCTTGAATTTTCTTTTCTTTGTCATTTATTTCTTGTTCGATTTTATTCATCTTATTTTGTATTCGATTTCTCTCTTTTTCTATAAAATATGGATTGGTTTCTTTCTTCTTATTTTTTTCATTCAAATTTGTTTTTTCTTCTATTGTATTGGAATTTTGTAATTCTTCAGTTGTATCTTTATGCTTTTCTTTATATTCCAAAAATTCTTGATAATTCTTGTTATAAAATGTTACATTTCCATTATCAAATTCTAATATACAATCTGCAAGTTTATTTACAAAATATCTATCATGAGAAACAAAAATCAATGTTCCTGTATATTCTTTTAGTATGTTTTCTAAACTCTCTTTTCCCACAATATCCATATGATTTGTTGGTTCATCTAGTAATAACACATTTGGCTCGCTTTTTAAGATTTTACATAACTGCAAGCGACCTCTTTCTCCTCCTGATAATACCTTTATTTTTTTGAATACATCCTCTCCTGTAAAAAGAAATGTTCCCAATAATGTTCTTGCTTGTGTTGTTGTTAATTCTGGAAATTTTTGCGTTATTTCTTCAAATATAGTATTTTCCGGATTTAAAAATTTCATTTGCTGGTCAAAATAACCCTTTTGAACATGATATCCATATTCAAATTCTCCCTTGATTTTAGGTATATCCCCATTTAATGTTTTTAACAAAGTTGACTTTCCTGTCCCATTTTCTCCAATAATGGCTAGTTTCTGTCCTTTATATAGTTCAAAAGATACTTCTGCTATTGGTTTATTATATCCAATATCTAATTTATCTACTTTTAATACCATTTTTCCACTTTGTACTTTTACATCGAAATTGGCATAAAATGTTTTTAAATCATATTCTTCTGGTTTTTCTATAATTGTCATTTGCTCTATCTTTTTTAATTTTGATAATGCCATTTTAGCTTTGGTTGGTTTATATCGAAATCTATCTGCAATAGCTTGTAATCTCTTGATTTCTGCTTGTTGATATTCATAGTCTTTTAATTGTTTTTCATAATTTTCCTTTTTTTGTCTTTCAAAATCCGTATAATTTCCTGTATATTCTACCATACTTGCATATTCTATCTCATATACCTTATTCACAATTTTATCTAAAAACATTCTATCATGTGATACTATGACAACTGCCTTAGGATAATTTTTTAAATAGTTCTCCAACCATTCAATTGCAATAATGTCTAAATGGTTTGTTGGTTCATCTAATAATAAAATATCTGGTTTACTAAGCAATAATTTTAAGAAAGCAATTTTGGTTCGTTGTCCTCCAGAAAATTCACTTACTTTTTTATGTTTATCTTCTTCTTTAAAACCAAATTTTTTGATAGCTATCTCATATTCTTTTTTATAAACATATCCACCTTGTAATTCATACTGTTCTAAGGCATTTGTATATTCTTTTATAGTTCTTTCATCTGTAGAACTTTGTAACTCATTTTCTTTATCTTGTATCCTTTTTTCCAAATCCAAGATCGGCTTATAAACTTCTAAAATTTCTTCTAACATAGTTTTGTTAGAATTTTCAAAATTGATTTGTCTTAAATACCCCATTACAGGATTTCCTTGTTTATATACATGAAACTTTTCTTCTCCAATTCCCTCTTCTAGTATTTCATTGTTTATAAGTGCATTTAGAAATGTAGATTTTCCTGCACCATTTCTTCCAATAATCGCTATTTTATCTTTTTCTTTTATTTCAAAATTAATTTCTTCTAATATCGTTTCAGCTCCATAAGATATAGAGCCATTTACAATTCTGTAGTTCATTTTTATCATCCTTTTCTATGATTGTTTACTATTTTATCTTTCTTCTATTGTCACCTTTATTTTATCTCCTGTTCTACATCATAAAGAAATTCAATATATGCCCCATCGATATCTGGAACCTTTTTTATGGTTGCTTCAAATATATACATTTTTTGTTTATACTCCACCTCATATGTTTCAAGTTTCACTAAAATGGACAATGGAACCACAATACTTGTGATTCCATGCCTTAGCTTACCTAATTCGGATTGAATCAATCAATTGACTTGGACCCCTTTCTTTATTTTTAGCCATCTCTGGTTTAAAAAGGTTCTTTCCTCTTATTTCTTCTCTCTTCTCTTCAAGATAACTCTTTCCTCTCTTCACAAAAAAAGGTTTATTCTGTTCCATGTGTTGTCCTCCTTTTTACTGCTTATTAGAATGTTCCTATGAAAGAAATTTTACCATATTTTCACACTAAAAACAACCTTTTCAACCATTTTCTATTTCAATCTCAAAACCTTCATAGCATTTTTATAAATTCTAAAAACTTCCAAACAGAAACGTCCCCAATTGGACATTAAAATTCTAATTTTTCTTCCAACCATTTTTCTACTTCATCAATTGGAATTCTGATTTGTTCCATGGTATCTCTATCTCTGATAGTTACTGTATTGTCTTCAAGTGTGTCAAAATCTACTGTTAAACAATATGGTGTACCAATTTCATCTTCTCTTCTATATCTTTTTCCTATACTTCCTGTTTCATCATAATCACACATAAATTTCTTTGATAATTTTTCATGTACTTCTTGTGCTTTTTCTGATAATTTTTTTGATAATGGAAGTACTGCTATTTTGAATGGTGCTAATACTGGATGTAAATGTAATACAACTCTTGTATCTCCTTCACCAATTTCTTCTTCATCATAAGCGTTGCATAAAAATGCTAATGCAACTCTATCTGCTCCTAGAGATGGTTCAATACAATATGGTACATATTTTTCATTTGTTTCTGGATCTGTATAGGTAAAATCTTCTTTTGAAACCTTCATATGGCTCTTTAAATCAAAGTCTGTTCTATCAGCAATTCCCCATAATTCTCCCCAACCAAATGGGAAAGTAAATTCAATATCTGTTGTTGCATTACTATAATGTGACAATTCTTCTTTTGAATGGTCTCTTAATCTGATATTTTCTTCTTTCATTCCTAGGTTTAATAACCAATTTCTACAAAAATCTTTCCAATATGCATGCCATTCTAAATCTGTTCCCGGTTTACAGAAAAATTCTAATTCCATTTGTTCAAATTCTCTTGTTCTAAATGTGAAGTTTCCCGGTGTAATTTCATTTCTAAATGCTTTTCCTATTTGCGCAATTCCCATTGGTATTTTCTTTCTGGTTGTTCTCATTACATTTTTAAAATTTACAAATATACCTTGTGCAGTTTCTGGTCTTAAATAAATCTCCGCTGTTTTATCTTCTGTTACTCCTTGGAAAGTTTTAAACATTAAATTAAATTTTCTGATATCTGTAAAATTCGTTTTTCCACAATTTGGACATGGTATCTTATTTTCATTAATAAAGTCTATTAATTCTTTATCAGACATACCGTCTGCAATCATATCTTTTCCTTGTTCATGTGCCCATTCTTCTATCAATTTATCTGCTCTGTGTCTTGTTTTACATTCTTTACAGTCAATTAATGGATCTGAAAATCCTCCTACATGTCCTGAAGCAACCCATGTTGTTGGATTCATTAATATGGCTGCATCTAACCCTACATTATATTTACTTTCTTGTATAAATTTTTTTCTCCATGCTGATTTAATATTATTCTTTAGTTCATTTCCTAAAGGTCCATAATCCCATGTATTTGCTAAACCTCCATAAATTTCTGATCCCGGATATATATACCCCCTATTTTTGCAAAGTGCTACTAATGTGTCCATTGATTTTAACATAACCATTCCTCCTTTAATTTTATTTGCTAGTATCATAACATGAAAGTTTTTTTGAAATAAATTACAAAAATGTGCTAGATGATGAATGCACCTCTACTTTTCTAAATTGATTAGATTTATTATATAGTGCATTTTTGTGATTTATTTTCAAGCCGAAGGTGTACGTTTGTACATCGAGGTTTGAAATAAATTGTAAAAATGTGCTAGATGATGAATCTAATCAATTTAAAACAAAAAAACTTTCATACCTAGCATAGCTAGGGACGAAAGTTATTATTCCGCGTTTCCACCCTATTTCCTAAAACTAAAAGTTTTAAGCACCTTCATTTTAAGATCCACTCCAAAGTTCCCCATGTGTATTCATTATTGGTATCTCACCATTACCAACTCTCTTTAAATGAATATTCTCACATTTTTTCTTTATCATCGCAGATATTCATTTTGTATATTTTATTATCCTTTTTTTTAAATGTCAATATTTTTCTAAAAAAATTCTAAAAAATATTGATTAAATGATTTTTTTATGCTAATATATTAATTGTCTTAAATTTATAGGGGTATAGTGTTAATGGTAGCACATCGGTCTCCAAAACCGCCTGTGAGGGTTCGAATCCTTCTACCCCTGCCACAATGGAAACCAAACTGTGCAACAGTTTTATGGTTTCCATTTTTTGTTGAATAGAAAACTTAAATAAAGAATATATGGATTTGAATGTCATATACAACCTGATTAGCTTCTAATATATTCTATAGATAAAAACAATTTAATTCTAATCACTTTTCGAACTGGTTCTCATTCTGATTTATTTTATAAGTAATCTTAAAATATTTTTATTCTAATTTCAAATTTGTTCTATTGTTTTCCCTATTTTTCAAAAGTAAATTTTTATTAAATGAGGTGATTTATATTTTTCAAAATATGAAATCTTTAATTTACATACTGATTTTTTTTATTTTATTCATTACTCTTTTTTTTGCTCCAGTTATTAGTTCCCATAATGTTTATTATTCAAATACATTAAATACTGAAATTATTTCTACAAATCCAAATGGTTTTGTGTGGCCGCTTCCCGGATATACTAGAATAAGCTCCTATTTTGGAAAAAGAGAGTCTCCTACTTCTGGTGCCTCTTCTTCGCATTCTGGTATCGATATTCCTGCTCCAGAAGGCACGAAATTCATTGCTGTAGCAGATGGTACTATTACTTTTACTCAATTTCTGGGGGCTGGTGGATATACCATTACGCTTTCCTTTGAAAATTACAGAGTTACTTATTGTCATTGTTCTCCAAATTACATCGTAAAAGTAGGTGATACTGTAAAGCAAGGGCAAGTAATTGGATATGTCGGTCCAAAATATGTTTATGGTGTAAAAGGTAATCTATATTCAGACTCTACTGGTAAACCTACAAATGGTGCTACAACTGGTACTCATCTTCATTTAGGTATTCGAATAGATGGCATTTATCAAAATCCTTTAAATTTTTTCTAATTTAACTATATGTATTTAAGTTCTCGAAAAAGCATTAAGATTTGTCGACGCGAAAAATTGCATAGCAATTTTTCTGTATAATGTTGTTTTTTTATTGAATAGAAAAAAATACCACAGTGGTATCAACCATTTGTGGTATTTTTGCATTTACTTATTATATTTACTACATATCATCATCATTATTTTCTTCTCTATTTTCTTTTGAATTTGATGAATTGTTATCTTGCTTATTTTCCTTTTTTTCTTGTTCTTCATCACATCCATGACATCCAGAACAACTTCCATTACACTCTGAATCTTCTTCTACATCTCCTGACCAATCTAATTCAATAATATTATTACAAACTGGACATTCCACCTCTGTTTTATCTTCATCAACATCTATTACAAATTGATTATCACAATATGGACAAATAATTTCAAAGTCAAAGCCATCTTCAGAATAAATATCTTTTTCTATGTTATCAATAATTTGTTGCATTTTGTTCATTTTTTCATCAATTTCTTTTTGTTTTTCTTCTAAGTCTTTCATAGTTTGTGTTTTATAATCTATAAGCATATCCATTTCATCAATTACTTTATCAACAAACATTGAAAATCTTACTTTTACATATTCCAAGTCTTCTTTATTTTTTAAATTTTTTTCTATGTCCTCTAAAAATTTTTTATATTCTTCTCTTAGTTTAGCCATTAAGATTCACCTTTCTTATACTCTTTCCATATATTCGCCTGTTCTTGTATCTATTCTTAAAATATCACCAATTTCAACGAATAATGGTACTTGAATTTCTAAACCTGTTTCTAATTTTGCTGGTTTTCCAGATGTTGTTGTAGTATTTCCACTAAATCCAGGTTCTGTATATGTAACTTCTAATTCAACAAATATTGGTGGTTCTACTGCAAATACATTTCCCTTATATGAAAGAATCGTTACTTCCATATTTTCTTTTAAGTATTTTAAACAGTCACCTAATTGTTCTTCATTTAATGGTATTTGGTCATATGTTTCATTATCCATGAAATAGTATAACCCTCCATCGTTATATAAATATTGCATTGCTTTCTTTTCAATTTGTGCTGCTGGGAATTTATCTGATGGGTTAAATGTTTTTTCCAATGTTGCTCCTGTTATTACGTTTTTTAATTTTGTTCTTACGAATGCAGACCCCTTTCCCGGCTTTACATGTTGAAATTCAACTATTCTATATACATTTCCCTCCATTTCAAAGGTTGTTCCGTTTCTAAAATCTCCTGCAGAATATACTGATGCCATTTTCATTTCTCCTTTCATTTTTCAAATACTTTTACAAAACTTTATATATTTTACTACATTTTATTATAAAAATCAAGGGATTTACTGATTTTAAGCCATTTTTACATTTTGGCTGTGTCATTTTTCTCCGTCCCCATTGACACCCATTGACAGATTACAATATAATTTTTCTCAGAATTCGTTAAATTTATACAACCAAATTTTGTAATTTGTACTGTGTCTTCTATTCTAACCCCGAATTTTCCCGGAATATAAATTCCCGGTTCATTTGTTACTACCATATTTTCCTTTAATTGGGTATCTGATCTATAACTAATATATGGTGCTTCATGAATTTCCATTCCTACTCCATGTCCTAAACTATGCACTAAATCATATCCATTTAGCTTAAAATCATTTTCTACCATTTTTGTTAGTAATCTTGTACTTGCACCATCTTTAAAATCTTCTGTTGTTTGTGTTTGATTTTTTAAAACCAAATCATAAACTGGTTTTACATATTCTGGAACTTTTCCTACGAAAAAAGTCCTCGTCATATCTGAACAATATCCATTTACAATACATCCCATATCAATGGTTATAATATCTACATCTTGTATTTTTCTATCTGATGGAATCGCGTGTGGCTTAGAAGTATTTTCGCCTGATGCTACAATTGTATCAAAAGATACTCCTTCTGTTCGTTCTTTATAATATTCTTCAATTTCATTTGCAATTTGTTTTTCTGTCATGCCCGGTTTGATATAATCTAATATATAAGAAAAACAATTATCTGTGATTTCACATGCTTTTTTTATATTGCGAATTTCTTCTTCATCTTTTATCATTCTTTGTTTTTCTATAATGTGTTCTGTTTCTACTAGACTATTTATTTTATATTTTCTCATATATTCTTTATATTGTGCATACGTCACATAGTATTCTTCAAATCCTACATTTTCACAAAACATAAAGAAATTTTCGTAATCCTCTTTTGATACATCATTCATATCATATACAATGATTTCATCATACAAAGTTAATATACTATGAACATGTTCTATATATCTAGCATCTGTTATATAAATATTTTCTTTTCTTGTTAATAATAATATACCTTCTGCTTCTATATTAGTTAAATATTTTATATTAATTGGATTCGATATAATTAGTCCTTGTAAATCTAGACTAGACATTTTATTTCTTAACCATTGTAATTTAGGATTCATTTTATCATCCCCCATATTTTATTAATTATACATTCCTAATGTAAATATTTTCATTAGTACAAATTTTATTGTTTCAAATGGTATATACATACTGATAAATGTTGCTATCACTATAAATGGCCCAAATGGTATATATTCATCTGTTTTCTTTACTTTTGTGATTAATAATCCTATACTAAGAATTGCACCTATTAAGAAAGATATCAAAGTAATTACGATAATATTAGACAATCCAAAAAATAGTCCTAATGCTCCCATTAATTTAACATCACCAAATCCCATGGCTTCTTTTCCATAGAATAATCCGGCCTACTAATGTAATCAATAAAAAGATACCTGCTCCCGCTAACATTCCTAATAACATATTTAAAGTAATCGCTACATCTGATAATCCATAGATAAAAGCAAATATAAGTCCAAATTCAAAAATTGTTAAATTCAATCTATTTGGGATAATCTGCAATTTATAATCTATGACAAAAGCAGACAATAACATTGGTGTTAAAATTAAGAATTTTATTAAATCTAGATTGGCAATTAATGTATCTTTTATACCAAAAGTATAAACTAATGTCACATAAATTGCTGATGTTAGTAACATTAATATATAGTTTGGTTTAAAATTTCTTTTATATTCCTTAAATATGTCTAATGAAAAAAACTTTTTATATTCTGGTAATCGTTTATTGGCCCAATCAACCAATTGGCCTACAAATAATCCTAATATTGCAACTGCTAAATAATAACCTATATGTACATCATTATAATACATTATTTTCTCCTTCTTTTCTCTTTTTATGTCAAATTTTATCTTTTGTTCATTTGCTCTGATTTGATTTTATTTTTTATTCTGTTTTCTATTGGTCTTTTCCATGCTGTATACCAAAAATCCTTTTCTTTTATTGGCTCTACTAATATCGTATAAATATGACATCGATTTCCGCCAATGATATCTGTAAAAATCTGGTCTCCCACAATCGCTATATTTTCACTTTTCTCTTTTAATTCTTCCTGCGCTTTTTTAAAACCTTTTTTTAATGGTTTCATAGCAAAAAGCTGGTATTTTATATCTAACTTTTCTACAATACCTTCTATCTTAGCTTTATCATTAGTATTTGATAATATATACAGTTTTACACCTTGCCCTTTCAATTCTTTTGCCCATTTTATAACATCTTCTGTCATTTTTTTGGTATGATCCACAAGTGTATTATCTACATCTAATAACAATGCTTTTATTTTATTTTTATTTAAAAATTCTATAGTAATATCTTCTACTCTTTTAAAATATGCATCTGGATATATATTCATTCTTCTCCTCCATTAGATATGTATATATTATCAATTCCTTAATTTTTTGTCAATATCTAAAGTTAACTGCTTGTCCAATTGGGGACGTTTCCTTTTGGGACATTAAATATAATGCAATAAGAAATAGTATATATAATAGAAATTATTACATTCCTCGGCTAACATTACATCATAAAGAAAAATTAAATGTATCTAATATGCACCTCTCAAAGCAAAGTTTGAGATTCTCCTATTAGATACATTAATTTTTTCTAATATGATTTCATTCACACTCGTCATTTTATAATTTCTATTATATATACTATTTTATGATATAAAATAAAATGTCCCAAAAGGAAACGTCCCCAATTGGACATCATTAAATTTTTACTAAATTGAAATTAATTGCATCTGCACTCACTAATTTAAATTCAATACCAAAATATTCACCTTCTACCGCTTCTTTTATAGCTGTACTATGTAGGTGACCATAATAGCATCGTTTTATATGATATTTCTTTAATATTCGTATAAATTCATTTGTTTCTCCATGTTGTATGTTTTGATTTATAATTGGTGGGTAGTGTAAAAATGCTATTATTTCTTTATCTTCACTATAATTTTCTATACCATTTTTTATTGATAATTCTAGTCTTGCCACTTCTCTATGAAGCATTTTTTTACTTTCAGCATCTTCTCCAAAAGCCCAACCTCTTGTTCCTACAATTATCTTATTTTCAAATTCATATGCATTATTATATATAAAGTCTATATTTTTAAAATTATTTTCTTTTATATAATTTCTCATGCTATTTACTGTAGACCACCAATAATCATGATTGCCTTTTAATAATAATTTTTTTCCCGGTAAAGCGTTTAAATATTCAAAATCCTTATATGTATCTTTTAAATACATTGACCAAGAAAAATCTCCCGGCAAGACAACCAAATCATTTTCTGTTACCAATTTCGTCCAATTTTCTTTAACTTTTTCTTCATATCCTTTCCAATTTTCCCCAAAAATACTCATTGGTTTATTTTCATTAAAAGATAAATGAAGATCTCCTATTGTATATATTGACATGTATTTACTCCTATTCTAATTCTTATGTTACCATATTTTCTAGTATATGTTTATAACCTCACCAATTTATTGATTTTCTAATATATTTTCTCTTTGTGCTTTTAATTCTTTTGATAAAATCTTTCCACAGAATTCGCATCTTCCTGTCTCCTCTGCACATTGTTTACAAATATCTGCATGCATCGAAGAATCTTCAAATTGCTTTCCACAAATTTTGCATTCGTGCTTTGCTATGTCCATTGTAGACATATGCAATATTGCTTCACACGCATCATTACCGAAAACCTCTTCTGCTCTTTTTTCTTTAGAATTCGCTTTACGATATAAAACTGCTGATAAAATAATAAGAATTGCGATTATTAAAATAATGATTATCTTTTTTCCTTTCTTCTTTTTTTGTGTTTTCTCATTTGATATTGTACTTTCTACTTCTATATTTTTCTTTTCTTCTTCCATTGTATTCCCCCATTTTCAAATTTTTTTTACAGTTTTAAATTTGGTATTGCATTTAAATGTAATTCATCTCTTTTTCCCTGTATATAATTATAATATCCCGCTGATGCAATCATAGCTGCATTATCTGTGCATAATTTTAAATCTGGCATATAGATTTTTATTTTTTTCTCTTTGTCATCTTGTTGCAATGTTAAGAATGCTTTTCTAATGTAACTGTTGGCTGATACACCACCTGCTAATGCAATCGTTTTTATTCCTGTTTGTTTAATTGCTCTATTCACATTTTCTAATAAAATTTCTGTCACTGTTTTTTCAAAACTTGCACACAAATTTGCTTTATTTATTTCTGGGTTTTTATGATGTAAATTTATTACTGCTGTTTTGATTCCACTGAAACTAAAATCCATATTTTCAAAATGTGTTTTTGGTAAGTTAATTATTGGCTCTCCTTCTTGTGCTAGCTTGTCTACCTTAGGTCCTCCCGGATATCCCAGTCCTACTACTCTTGCAACTTTATCAAAAGCTTCTCCAATAGCATCATCTCTTGTTTTTCCTAAAACTTCAAATTCTGTATAATCTTTTACTTGTATAATTTGCGTATTTCCGCCTGACATCATCATACATAAAAAAGGAGGTTCTAATTCTTTATATGTAATATAATTAGCAGCAATATGTCCTTGTATATGATTCACACCAACTAATGGTTTATTTATTGCAAAACTCAATGCTTTTGCATAAGATAAACCAACCAATAAAGCACCTACTAACCCCGGACCATAAGTTGGAGTTATCGCATCTATCTGCTCGAAACTAATATTTGCCTCTTCTAATGCCTTTTTGGTTACTCTGGAAATAGCTTCTATATGATTTCTAGAGGCTATCTCTGGTACTACTCCTCCATATTTTTCATGAATTGGTATTTGTGTATCAATGATATTTGATAAAATTTCTCTACCATTTTTTACAATAGCTACTGATGTTTCATCACAACTTGATTCAATCCCTAATGTATAAATATCTCTCATTCTTCCTCCTCATGTTAGATTCCAATTATTTTTGCATTTTATTTTCCTTGCTATTATAGCATTTATAAGCAAATAAGTAAAGATTTAAAGCCTTCGATAAACTTCAATAATTTGATCGAAAGCTTTTACATTTCTTTTTCTTATAATCCCCAAATTGCTGCTGCCAAGTTGGATATCCATCCACCCACTGCTTGAATTCCCGGTGTAATAATATATGAAGTTAAACCAGTTATCCATAATACAACAAATATGATATAAAAAATCTGTTCATTATTGATAAACCATTGTTTTGCATTGAAAGGTAAAAATGGCATAATTACTTTTGAACCGTCTAATGGTGGTAATGGAATTAAATTGAATAATCCTAGACCAACATTAATTGATACTGTTGCACTAATTAAGCTCATAATGATTCCGCCCATTGTAGAATATATAAATGAAACACCTGCAAGCTTAATAATCCCATAATAGATAATAGCAAATATAATAGCAAGTAAAAAATTCATAATAGGTCCTGCTATGGATACAAGTGCTTCTCCCTTTTCCATAGACATTTTTCTTGTATAATTTCTTGGATTGACATGAACTGGTTTTCCCCATCCAAATCCTGCAAATAGCAATAATACAGTTCCAATTGGATCTAAATGATCAAATGGATTCAGGCTAAGTCTTCCTTCTCTCCTTGCGGTATCATCTCCTAATTTGTCTGCTACAAATGCATGGGCAAATTCATGGAAAGTAATCGCTATCAATACCCCCGGTACACTAATTAATAGTGAAAATAACATTCCCGGATTAGCTAAATATTGTACCACCATAGATAATACCATAATTCCTAATATGATATAAATAACTCTTTTATCAAATGAAAAATTAAACATAAATACTCCTATCTTCCCCTTTTAAAAAGTATTCTGTAATAACTAATAAAGCCAACTCTATAAAATTTTCTAAATTTCTATTCCTTTATCTTCTAATTGAGCTGAAGAAATATTTTTTGCATGAAGTCTTTTTAATTCCTGCTCTTTTATTCCTTTTTTCAAGTCCTCTGTTCTATAAGTCCTACATTGAATTTGATTAAAGTAATATAACATATATACATCTTGACTAGGCTGCCAAATAACTTGTGGTTTAAATTCTTCTATTACTTCTCCTTGCCCATTTGTCCTTTTATAGCCTCCTACCCTATTTGCAATATTTTGTTGCATTTTTTCGTATATCGTCATTAATATTTCTCTTCTCTCATCATTATTCTTTGTTGCTTGAACACTTCTATAATATTCTGGTAATGTCTTTAATATTTCAAAAAAATTTCTGTTATATGCTTCATCTGGTGTCATTTCATCAATTTCCCATGTGTGAAAATCACTATCTTCTAATACATAGTCATGTGGAAATTGTTCTGATAACATCTTTTGAAAAACTGCACAAACCTGCATAATTACTCCAGTTCTAAAAGTATCTCCAGATGAAAGTAATGCCTTATATACCGTTTCACTATCTTTCCATTTAAAAAATTTATGAGTACTTGCATCATATGGTTTCATATGCATAAAATCTGCTGGAACATATTCTTCCTGTTGTATATCCATTGAATATGGTAAGTTCTTAGCAAAATCATATACCATTGAAAAGATAATATCACCTTCTGGCATATTCTTATCATTACTATACATATATGTTAAATCTCTTGTTAATTGATTGCTCATTCTTTTTATTAAGTTATTCATTTTATTTCTCCTATTACTTATTTACATTGTATTCAATAAATTGAAAACAACTTAATTTAATGGTTTCATTGTTGGGAAAAATAGCACATCTCTTATTGAAGCAGAATCTGTTAATAACATAATTAATCTATCTAATCCGATTCCCATTCCTCCTGTTGGTGGTAATCCAATTTCTAGTGCATTTACAAAGTCTTCATCCATTCCACCAGCTTCTTCATCACCTTTTTCTTTAGCTTCTACTTGTTTCAAAAATCTTTCATATTGATCAATCGGATCATTTAATTCAGAGTATGCATTTCCATATTCTCTTCCACCAATAAATAATTCAAATCTTTCAACTAATCTTGAATCTTCTTTCTTTCTTTTAGTAAGTGGTGATACTTCTACTGGATAATCCATGATAAATGTTGGTTGTATTAAGGTTTCTTCTACAAATGTTTCGAAAAATTCATTGATAATATGTCCTCTTGTATTTTTGATTTCTTCATACTCTACACCTTTTTCCTTAGCCAAAGCTTGTGCTTCTTCGTCAGTATTTATTGTATTAAAATCTACTCCTGTTGCTTGTTTTATTGCATCTATCATGGTTATTTTTTTCCATCCCGGAGCTAAGTCGATTTCCTGTCCTTGATACGTAATTTTTGTTGTTCCTAATGTGTTTTCTGCAACAGTTGAAATTAATCGTTCTGCTATATTCATCATATCATTATAGTCTTCATAAGCTGAATAAAATTCCATATTTGTAAATTCTGGATTGTGTTTAATATCCATTCCTTCATTTCTAAAGTTCTTACCAATTTCAAATACCTTATCAAATCCTCCAACAATTAATCTTTTTAGATTTAGTTCTGGTGCAATTCTTAAATACATTTGTAAATCTAATGTATTATGATGTGTAATAAAAGGTCTTGCAGCATCACCAGTAGCTACTGTTGTAAGCATTGGTGTTTCTACTTCCATGTATCCTTGTTCGTCCATAAATTTTCTAATTTCTTTTATAATTTTACTTCTCAAGATAAATGTCTCTTTTACTTCTGGATTCATGATTAAGTCAACATATCTTTGACGATATCTCAAGTCCATATCCTTTAATCCATGAAATTTTTCTGGTAATGGTCTTAAAGATTTTGAAAGTAATGTCACTTCTTTTGCATGTACAGATATTTCTTCTGTTCTTGTTTTAAATACAAAACCTGTAATTCCAATAATGTCTCCTATATCATAGGTTTTAAAAGCTTTATAGCTTTCTTCTCCTAAATCATTAATACTAACATAGCTTTGAATTTTTTCATCACTATCTTGGATTGTACAAAATGATGCTTTTCCCATAATTCTTTTTGCTATAATTCTTCCTGCAACAGTGACATCTTTTTGTTCAAATTCTTCATAATTGGCTTTGATTTCTCCTGCGGTATTTGTTCTATTAAATTTTGTGATTTCAAATGGATTTTTCCCTTCTGCTTGTAATTCTGCTAATTTATCTCTTCTTATTTGCATTAAATGGTTTATATCTAATTCTTCTGCTTGATTTTCATTTGCTTTATTTTTGTTTTCTTGCATTTAGATCTCTCCTTTACCTCAAACTTATTGATATGCTACATTATATCCTAATTTTACCAAAAAGTAAAGAAAACTATTCTGAAAAATTCAAAATAGTTTTCTTATCTTATTATTAGCAATCAATCTACTTCTAATAAAAATTGTTAATTATTCAATTATACTATGCATATGTTCCTCATCTAGTCCGTTTGCTTCATTTGCACAAGGCTCTATCTTTATTTCTGGAGATATCGTTACTACCGGACGAATTAATGCAAAGGCATAACTTGTTGCTCCACCTACAAGATCATAAGCCATTACCTTTCCTTTTTCCACTGCATACAATCCAAAATTTGCTTTACTAGAAAGACAATTAACAAATCTGGAAGCTATCCAATACTCATGCATTTTTTCATTAAATAACATATCTTGTATTTCTTGATTTTCAATATATGATTCTATACCTCCATAATATGTTTGAGTTGCTATCAATCCATTTTCTGATTCACTATCTGATTTAGTTGTTGGAACATTTGCACCAACATCACTTACACCTATTCCATCTTTCTTTATTTCTTCTGAATTTACTCCACTTCCATTTTCTTGTGCATACAAATCAGGATATGTACCACTTTCATATTTCTTTTGATATCCATATTGTACTCCGCCACTACTTACATATTTATTTTTTTCTATAGTGCCCTGTTCATTCATATGTTTTTCTATATCTTCTATATTGATGCTTCTTGCTTTTGTATTTAATTTTTTATTACTATAAAAAGTTTCACATATATCATTTAAAAAATACACTGCATTATTATAGCCTAACGATTTTGCAAAATATATATAATCTGCAGTAGACACTCGGATTGCGTTAGCACTTATTAAATCTAGAGTTCCATCTGAATATATATTTAATATTCTCCATTTAACTTTATTTTCTTGATTTAAAGTCTGCTTATTATAAAATCCTGTCTCATTTGTTGGTAATGAATATGCTTCTTCAACTGTATCTGCTATATAATTCACATAATCCCCTATTTTCAATCCCGGTCTTGGAGCTACTTCTACTTCTTTTATTTCTGATACAATTTCTTGTCCATGAAATACTTGCACCTCATAAATTCCTAATTCATCAACATCTATTAAAATTTCGCTTCCTGTAAACTCTTGTGTCACTTTCCATGAGTTCTCTTCTTCTCCTTCTTCTGCCTTTAATCGATATCTTACTTGCCATTTGTTTACATATTGATCATAACGAATATCACTAACATGAATCTTTTTTTGATCATTTTTTATTTCTGAAGTTGCTTCAAAATCTAAATTTCCATCAATTTTATTATAGTCTACATTATACATTCCATTTGGTACTTGATCTAAAGTATAATACGTTTTCCCATAGTCATTAAATCCTTCAATACTAACCACACTTCTTGTTTCTACATTTACAAAAAATTCATATTCCATATCTTCCAAACCTAATGCTTGTATGGTTTCTATGTCATAATATCTGTACCCTGTTTTATCTGTAATACCTGAGGCTTCTTCTGAAAAAATTTCATCTAATCTATTTGTATTAAAAATACTTTCTGGCACTTTTCCGATTTCTTGTACACCTTGTTTTGCTTCTTCTGTTTCTGTTGCCGCTTGTCCTTTTCCAACATATTCTATTCCATTTACATTTACAGTTCTATTATTCATATAACTATCATATAATTCATTTACTTTTTGTTGCATTATCTTCAATTCTGTTGTAAACTTTGTTAATTTTGCAGAACGTACTGTACTAATCCCACTATACACAGATATAGAAGCTAATATAATTAATACAATAATAGTAATAACTAAGCTAACTAAGGTGATTCCAGCATTATTTTTTTTCATCCTTTGTTCCTCCATAAAATTTTGGCTGGGTATTATTATTCCCCAATATGAACTTTTTGTGTTCGTATAAAGTAACTTTGGCTCCTTTGTGAGAGACGTTTTCGAAAAGTCTATCACAAAAAAGTTACTTGTTTCCGTTTCAAATGTATTTATAGCAATATATTGCAAGAATTGTATGCACAAGTTGGCGTTTTTTTGCTACAACTGTTATTTATAATTTAACATAAATCTTTAAGATTTACAATAGTTTTTGAAAAGTTTATATTTTAATAATCGCTACTATAGCATTTTCTAATAATTCGTCATATT
>CAJFRV010000006.1 GCA_904419495.1 uncultured Clostridia bacterium
CCAGATATGGTTTGCAGAAAAAGATCCAAAGAAAGGGGCTACTGATTTATATCCTCTTGATGACTTTTCAGTTAGAAAAAATGAGAATATCCAAAAAGGGTATTTAAATGGAAGATATGGAGCGATTCCTTTTGTAGCTACAGGTGATAGCTTATGGGAAGATTAGAAAGTTTTAAGCAAAGAGGAAGAAATCGACAGAATAGGAAGAGAAGACCTATTATTGTAATAGGTTGTGAAGGAAATAATAAAACAGAAGAGATTTATTTTAAAAATTTTAATAGTAGAAAATGTATTATAAAATTTTCTACTGGAAATAGCACAGATCCAGTTGGAATTGGCAGTGATTTATTAAATTTTATAGATAAAGAAATTGGAAGAGAAGATGATGATAAGTATTATGTGGTTTTAGATACGGATGTAAATCAAAATAAACAAGATCAAATTGATAAAGCTAAGAAGCTAGCTATGGATAATGGAGTTGAATTTATAACTTCAACTCCAACATTTGAATATTGGTATAGACTACATTTGGGATATACAACAAAGGTATATCATTCAAGTGAAGAAGTTCAAAATGATATAAAAGATAAAATAAAAGGCTATACAAAAAGTATGAATACATATCCTGTTTTAAGAGAGAAAACAGATAATGCTATAAAAAATGCTAAAAAAGTTGAAAAGCATCATTTAGATTTAGGACAAGCCTTAGATAATGAAAATTGCAATCCTTATACAGCAGCATATAAAGTTGTAGAAGAATTAATAAAAAGAAATATTTGAAAAAAATGAAAAGCAAAGTATGAAAGTAATTTTTAAATTACTGGATTATTTTGTTTTTTTATATTTAACGACAAGGTTCGACAAAAAAAATCAAAACAAATATGTTATAAGTAACAGAGGAGATGAAATATATGGACTATGCAATAATAGAAAAGTTGAAAAAATTAAGAAAAAGTAAAAAAATTACACAAGAACAGTTGGCTGAGAAATTAGATATAAGTCGTTCAAAGGTTTCGAGTTGGGAAACAAACAGAAGAGATATGAGTATAACAGAAGCAATAAAATTGGCTAATATATATGAAGTCAGTTTAGATAATTTATTTGAAATAAACAAAATTACAGAAGAAGAATATGTGAAAATATCTAACAAATTTTTAAAAGATAAAAATATTACTCTTGAAGAAAAAGTTAAAATTATAGAATTGCTTCGAGAATGTTTGAAGAAAAATAATATTAATGAATTTTATGAAAATTACAAAATGACACAAAATGCGACAAAATAGGTTTAAAATATCTGTTTTGTCGCATTTGTGATATGTAAAATTAAAAAGATAAATGATATAATAAATAAGGTAGTTACGCAAGGAGGAATATAGTGGTGGAGGAACAATCAAATAAAATTGGACACTTAAATATGATTCAAGAAATAATTAACAGAATGGGAAATAATTCATTTTCATTAAAGCAATGGGCAGTTGGAATAATGATTGCTATATATGCTTTTGCAGGAGAAAATTCTCATAAGGCCGTAGTAGTAACGATAATTCCATTGGTAGTTTTTTGGATATTAGATTCATATTACTTAATGATTGAACGTAAATTTAGAGGTTTATACGATGAAGTAAGAAAAAAAGAAGAAAAAATCATTGACTTTAATATGAATTTTAATTCAATAAAAGTAAATATGAGTAATATAAGTAACTATTGTTTACTTAAAGTGGCATTTTCAAAAACAATATTTCCATTTTATCTAGTATGTTTTGTAACTACATTAATAATTTATTTTATAAAATTTTAGGAGGTAATTATGAAGAGACAAGTATTTTATAGTTTTCATTTTAAAAATGATTGTTGGAGAACAAGTCAAGTTAGGAACATAGGAGCTATTGATGGCAATAAACCTGTTTCAGAAAATGAATGGGAAGAAGTAAAAAGAAAGGGTGATGATAATATAAAAAAATGGATAGATGACCAACTAAAATATAGAAGTTGTACAATAGTTTTAATAGGTGAAGAAACAGCAGAAAGAAAATGGGTAAAATATGAAATTAAAAAGAGTTGGGAAGATGGAAAAGGTGTATTAGGAATTTATATACATAATTTAAAAAATCAAGATGGAGAAAGAAGTAAAAAAGGTAAAAATCCGTTTGAACAATTCTCTTTTGAAACTGGAGACAAATTATCTAGCAAAATAAAAGTGTATGATCCGCCATATGGATCTGATAGTAAAGCAAATTATAACTACATTGCTGAAAATATAGAAGATTGGATAGAAACAGCAATTAATGATAGAAAATAAAAGAAAGAGGTGATAAATAATGTATACTACAGGTGAAAAACCAGGAAAAGGCGAATACTATTGCACAAAGTGTGGTCAAAATGTAACATTAGATGATAATACTGATACTTTACCACCATGCCCAAAGTGTTCTAATACTACATATAGAAAAGGAAATTAAAGATAAAAGGCGAGGAATAAACTCGCTTTTTATTATTCAATTAAAAAATTACTAAGTAACTTAATTCCATTACTAAAATGGGTGATATGAAGATATTCTGTTCTAATAAATACAACGATTTAATAGTTTTTTTAAAATCATTGCTAACATCAGAAACATAATCAGAATCTTTTTCTGGAATAATATCAAGAAATCTTTTACACAAAGTATCGTAATTAATGGGATGTTTTCTATCTTCTTCAGTTAAATTAATTTCTAATTTTTCAAAACTAAACTTAATTCAATCCTTCAATAACTCATTTTCCTTATTATTTCATTCATATTATAAAAACATCAAAACATTTTCTATTCATAATCAAATCTCTATAAATTTATTAAAATAATTGGGCTCAAAATGGGCACACAACTGACCAAAAATGAACCAAAATCACATAAATTTACAAAGTTAAAAAATTGGGCACACCAAATATACCAATGAATACAGTTCAAAACCAGATTTACCAATACTTTGCTAGCTTTACTCATAACCCGAAGGTCATAAGCTCAAACATTATACCAGCAAGCAAAATTTATAATAAAAAATTAGAAAAAGTATCGAAAAAACAAATATTAAAAAATAAAAAATAGAATAAATAATAAAAGAGCTAATAATAATTTGTTGTAAGAACATTTTATGATATAAAATATAATAAATTTTTGTGATTTTACAAAGGAATACATGGAAAATATAAGCCATCTGTAAAATAGGGAGTAGAAAAGTAGAGGTTTTTTATTTATTAGCACATGAATATATATTTATTTTGTTAAATGTTATAAAATAGATCTTTAATTTGAATACCAAGAGTTTTGCATATTTTTTCACAAGTTTCTATAGTAATACTGTGTTCTCCACGTTCTATTCTGCCGTAATAAGCTCGGCTTATCTGACATTCTTCAGCAAAATCAATTTGAGTATATCCTTGTTTTTCCCTAAAATTTCTAATATTTAAACCTATTTTTTCATTTATATTCATAAATTTCTCCTTTTCTACATTATACGCTATATATAGCGTTTACATCAAGAGATTTTGATGATAAAATCTAAAATGAATGACAATGGATATTGTGTATTCAAAATAAAGATCACTTGATTGTGAGAAGGAGGAAAATATGAAAGTTTTAAATTTTAAAACAAAATCTTTTAGGAAGGTTCCAAATCCATTTTATAATTCTGATAATTTAATAAATAATTCAGAAATGTATATAATGATTTGTGATGTGAAAGATATTCCAAAAGATATTCCAATGGAAACAAATCCAAGAGAACAAAAATTAAACACAGCAGTGGCGAAGAAAATAAGGGCATCACTAAGCAATGAAAGGAGCAATAATTTTTATTTACTGAATAGAGGATTAACAATATCTGCTAAATCTATTAAGTATGACAATAAGAATGATTTAGCAACTATAGAATTTGAAGATTATGATGTACATGGAGATATTGATGGGGGACATACATATAAAATAATTCTTGAAGAACAAGAAAATTTGGATTACGGAGAACAATTTGTAAAAATAGAGGTTTTAACAGGCGTAGAAGATATATTTCAAGAATTGGCAGCCGCAAGAAATACATCTGTTCAAGTGCAAGATAAATCAATTGCAGAATTAGAAAATAGGTTTGATATAATAAAAAAATCAATTGAAAATGAACCATATTTAAATAATATATATTTTAAAGAAAATGAAAATGGAGATATTGATGTTGCAGATATAATAGCAATATTAAACCTATTTAATGTTGACAAATATCCTAACAAGAATGAAAATCCAATAATTTCTTATACTGGAAAAGGTCAATGTATTAAAAATTATATTAATACACATAAAGAATATGGAGATACTTTGAAAAATCCATATGCCAAAATGAGTCATATAATTCCTGATATTTTCAAATTATACGATCATTTGGAAAAAAATATGAGAAAATTTTATAGTAATGGAGTATCTAATAGAAAATATGGATTAATAACAGGAATAACTACAAGGAAAGATGGAAAAGAAGCTTTTAAAACTAAATTTTATAGAGAAAATATAGATTATTTAAGTCCTAATGGTTTTATATATCCAATTTTAGGAGCACTTAGAGCATTAGTGAAAGAAAATAAAAGTGGATATTATGAATGGAAAAAAAATCCAATAGAAGTAATGGATAAGATAGGACCAGAACTAGTATCTAATACAATAAATATGAGTAGGGAATTAGGAAATAATCCAAATGCAACAGGAAAAAATAAAACACTTTGGATGAATTTATATATGATTGTTTGTATGGAATTAGTGGAAATATAAAAGAAGATGTAGAACATTACATTTAAAATCAGAAGATATACAAGAATAGTGATATATATAAGGAAAAAATCCCAAAAGCTTGTGAAGTATATGTGGAATTTTAATGATATCTTTACAATTATTTCGTATGTGCATATTTGCTGGAAACTATTGTGAATTAAGTGCTATTAAAGAAATAAAACAAATACTGAATAAGAACTAGGTTAGATTAATTTCTAGTCTAGTTCTTTTTGTATTATGAATAGTTTATTCGCAAAGAGAAATAAAAATATTTTAAATACTGAAAAATAAATAGAAAATATAGAAAAAATAATCATATTGATAATTACCAATATTTATGCTAACATGAAATATGTAAGAACAATACTGAAAAGATCCAATAGGAGAGCAAAGGAATGAAAAATTTAAAAAAATATCAAATATTAAATATTAATAACCTACTCGAAACAAATTTAAGAATTCCTATATATCAAAGAGCATATAAATGGAAAATAAAGAACATTTCAGACTTATTAAACGATATAGAAGAAGCAATCACAAAATTAGAAAAATATGACAATTATAAATATAGAATTGGAACTATTATACTTCATAACAATGACAATAAATATGATATAGTTGATGGTCAACAAAGAATCATTTCTTTGCTACTAATTAAAACTTATTTAGATAAAAAGGCAAATAATTCATTATTGAATACATTTATTAATACAAAAACTACAAAAAATAATATACTTAATAATTATAGATATATTCAAGAATATTTTTCATCTAAAGATAAGGAGTATAAAGAAAAAGTAACAAAAGCTTTTTCTAAAATTCTTGAAGTAGTAGTTCTTGTAGTTGATGAACTATCAGAAGCTTTCCAATTATTTGATTCTCAAAATACAAGAGGGAAAGAATTAGAACCACATGATTTGCTTAAAGCATATCATTTGAGAAAAATGCATGAAAATAGAAAACAAATGGAATTGTCAGTAAAAAAATGGGAAAATATAAAACCTGCCCAAATAAAAGATTTATTTAACAATTATTTATTTCCGATTTATAACTGGTCTCATAATAAAAAAACACGTGAATTTACAGTTAAAGAAATTGATTTGTACAAAGGAATAGATGAAAACTGGGAATATCCGTATGTAAAAATAGTAAAAAAAGTAATGCCATATTTTCAGATATATGGAACGTTTACATCAGGACGTAATTTTTTTGAAATGGTCGATTATTATCTAGAATTAAAAGATTTTGTAATTGAAGAGGTTTATAAAATAATTTATAGTTTTAATGGAAATGCAGAAAAAATTTTAAAATACAATAATCATTCTATAGGATATAAATATGCAAGACAATTGTTTGAATGTGCTTTTTTATGTTATTACGACAGATTTGAAAATTTTAATATACAGGCAATTAAAAAGATATTTTCATGGGCTTTTATGATAAGAATCGATATGGAAATGTTAAATTTTAGTACTATAAATAGATATGCTATCGGAATGGACGATATATTATATTCTAACTCACTTGCAATGTTTTCTACTATTATTAATACTAGAAAACATACAGATATTTGTAACTTACCAATCAATATTTCAAGAAATCCAGATGAAGCTAAGAATGCAAAATGGAATGATTTGTATAAATTAATAAAAGATATAAATGAGGTATCATAACATGGATAATAAGATTGTAGAAAAGAGACTAATTGGATATGAAAGTAAAGGGTTATTTACAGAAGCGAATATAAAATATAGTATTCCTTTATATCAAAGGGCATTTGCATGGGAAGAATTTGAAATAGAGCAATTAATAGATGATATAAATGATTTTAAAGAGGATAAATATTATCTAGGAGCATTAATTGTGGATAAAAAAAATATTGATGGTTGCATAAATTATGAAGTAATAGATGGACAGCAAAGATTGATAACGCTTTATTTAATATTTAATTATTTAGAAATAGAGGTAAAAAATGCATTAGTTTTTGAATGTCGTGATAAATATAATTATACATTGCAATTGATTAGTCAGAATAAAAACAAATTAAATCTAGAAAAAGAAGACAAAAATTTAGATGAGAATTTATTGTTAGGATATCGTACTATTGAAGCAAAGTTTAATAAGATTGATAAAGAAAGTTTTGAAAGAAAACTAAAAGATGTTATATTATACAGAATAGAAGTTCCAGAACATACAGAGCTAAATAAGTATTTTGAAATAATGAATACAAGAGGGGAACAACTAGAACAACAAGATATACTTAAAGCAAGATTGATAAGTGCAGAAGGATTAGAGGATGATGAAAGAAAGTCATATGCAAAAATTTGGGAAGCTTGTAGTGATATGACAGGTTATGTTCAAATGCATTTTGATAAATATAATCGAGAACTTTTATTTGGAAATTATTGGAGAGATTTTACTGGTAGAAAATTTTTAAGAACAAATGACAATTTGGAAAAGAAAATTAGTATTAAAGGATTATTAAGAACAAATGAAATAAATAAAGAAGATTATGAAAATAAAAAATCTGAAAAAATTTTAAAAGAGGATAAAAGTAGGTTTCAAAGTATCATAACATTCCCATATTTTCTTTTACATGTTTTAAAAATATATGTAAGGGATAAAGAGATAAAGACGAAAGATAAAAAAGAAATTATTGAGGAATTGATGGATGATAAAAAATTATTAAATACATTTGAAAATGTATTTAATAATGGTTATATTAATAATAATAAAATAAAGAAAAGTGAGTTTGTTAGAGGGTTTATAGAGTGTTTATTAAAATGCAGATATTTGTTTGATAAGTATTTCATAAAAAGAGAATATTTAAAAGATAACATAGATGTATGGAGTTTACAAGAAATATATAGTGTGGGACAAAAGAGTAAGAAAAGTGCAAATTATAAAAATACCAATATGCGTAGTTTTCGAGAGTTAAATAAAATTGGAAATGAAAGACATAAAAGAATTATTATGTTAGAATCTTGTTTAAGAGTATCATATACATCACCTAAAATAATGCACTGGATAACAGAAGGATTAGAATATTTATATCATAATGATGGAAATAAAAATTTGGCAAAACAATTTGAAAATTATATAGAAAGCATTATAAAAAAGAACATATGTAAGGATTATTTAAATAGAAAAGATAAAGATATTCTAGGTGTGAATACACCACACATAGTATTAAATTATCTAGATTATCTACTATGGAAAAGAAATCAAAGAGATTATATAGATTTTGTATTTGAATTTAGAAATTCGGTTGAGCATTGGTATCCAAGAAATCCATCAGTAAAAACATTTCCTAAAATGAATGATAAAGAAGGTCTAAATTGTTTAGGAAATTTATGTTTAATACAACGTAATTTAAATGCTAAATTTTCAAATGCATCACCAATTTCTAAAAAAGAAACTTTTAAAGAAACAGTTAGCAAAGGAAGCATTAAGTTACGAATAATGGCTGAATTAACAAAAGATGATATGGAATGGAAAGATGAAATATGTAGACAACATAATGAAGAAATGCAAAAATTACTAGAGGATAATTGTTTATAAGAGTATTTGTAAATCTGTTTATAAAGTAGTTATTTTTATTATACAAATAATTACTTTATTTTTTTATATATCAAATATTTTGCTAGATATAAAATTTTTCCATATATAACAAAAGTTAAACTTTCTATATCACAAAATCTGTTTCACATGTCGAATATGGGGAATACCATCTCTAATAAAAACTTCAATAACATCAATACGGACAAACAGATTAACAATATGATGTTTATATAAATAATACTGACAAGCCTTCAACAGATGCTTCTGTTTACTAGTATTCACAGCATCTATAGGAAAACCATAATTAAAATTTGTTCTTGTTTTTACTTCAATAAAAACCAATTCATTTTTTAAAGTATCTTTGGCAATGATATCAATTTCACCCTGATAACAGGAAAAATTTCGAGAGATAAGAATATAACCCAATTTTTTTAAATATGCACAGGCTAAGTCTTCACCCAATTTCCCAGTTATTTGCTTAAAATACATATATAACCTCCTGCGACTTTTTGAATGAAACCTTCTAATTCCAACGAAAATAAAGCAGCAGAAATTTCAGAAATAGGTTTAGAAGTTTTCTTACAAAGTTCATTAATAGATATAGGCTCTAAAGATATAAAATCATAAATATATGATAACTCAGGATTTTTCAATTTTTTCTTTTGAAAATTATTTGAAGAGTCAAAAGAATCAATAGAATGAGAAGAGGGAATATAATCAGGAGTAGAGATAGAAGCAAATTGAGAATTTAGATTTGTATTGTGAGATACATGAATTTTAGAAGAATTCATGTATTTTTTAGAGGTATCAAAAATTTTGTAATCAATATCCAATGAATGTAAATCTATTTTTTCAATTGTATCTAATTTTTTAAGTATTTTTTTCAAAGATTTAAATTCTTGTAGAATATCTTCTGTATCAGTAACTAGAATAGCACCATTTTTTATTAAGCGATTTGTTCCTACGCCATGGGAATTCCAAATCTCATGTGGTAGTGCAAAAACCTTTCTATTTTGTAAAGATGCTAACCTCGCAGTAACACTTGTGCCACTTCTAGTAAGGGCTTCTATTACCAAAATTCCTAAAGATAATCCACTAACAATACGATTTCGTTCTAGAAAAAATTTAGATTGGCATTTTGTTTCTGGAGGATATTCACTAATCAGTAAGCCACCATTATCTAATATTTTTTTATATAATTCCATATTTTCTTTTGGAAAAATATGATGAAAACCATTTCCAAGAACAGCAATTGTTTTTCCAATTTGATTATAAGAATATAAATGTGCTATTGTATCAATGCCGTTTTGCTAATCCACTGACAATCGTAATACCACATTGTGACAATTCATAAGAAAATTTTTGTGCCAATAGTCTACCATTTTTGGTACAACTACGAGAGCCAATAATTGCAATCATTGGACGATTTAATAAATCTATATTGCCTTCTAAATATAGAGATTGTGGAGGATTAGGTATGGTTTTTAATTGTTTTGGATATAGTTTATCATGGATATAAATTTTTTTTATAAAATCACTCCTTTCAAGAAAGTATTTTTCAAATTTTTTAAATTATGAAAATGATTAATATGAAAAGCAAATAATATAATCAAACTATTTATTCCAATATTTCCTATCTAAGCTTCGGTATTGTATTGCCTCAGCTAAATGATGGGTTTGAATATCACTAGAATTATCTAAGTCAGCAATTGTTCTAGCAACTTTTAAAATTCTACTATAAGCTCTTGCACTTAATCCAAAAGTATGAAAGGCAGTTTCTAAGATTTGCTTGTTTTTAGAAGATAATTTACAATATTTTGAAATTAAATTCGGAGTTAATTCAGAATTAGAAAAAATTGGGTGATTTTTATAACGATTTATTTGGATATTTCGAGCATGATTTACTCTTTTTCTAATTTCACTAGAAGACTCAGAAAGAGAGGAATTTTCCAATTTTTGATAACTTACACTTTCTACTTCTATATGAATATCTATTCTGTCTAAAAGTGGCCCACTAATTTTATGAATATATTTTTGAATTTGATCATCACGACAAATGCATTGTTTTTCTTTAGAACCGTAATAACCGCAAGGACATGGATTCATACTAGCAATAAACATGAAATTGCAAGGATAGGTCATTGAAAAGTCAAGACGACTAATTGTTACTTGTTTATCTTCTAGAGGACCACGTAATACTTCTAAAGTAGATTTATTAAATTCAGGCAATTCATCTAAAAATAAAACACCATAATGTGCTAGACTAATTTCACCGGGTTTGGGAATTCTACCACCACCAACTAAGGATGTTTCTGTAATGGTATGATGAGGACTTCTAAAAGGTCTTTTGGAAATAAAGGGAAGATTTTCAGATAACAAGCCAGAGATACTATGGATTTTTGTAATTTCTAAAGCTTCCTCGAAAGTTAAATCTGGTAAGATAGAAGGAAGTCTACGAGCTAGCATGGTTTTTCCACAACCGGGACTACCGAATTAAAAGGCAATTATGACCACCTGCTGCTGAAATTTCTAAAGCTCTTTTAACATTTTCTTGACCTTTTACCTCTGAGAAATCAAATTCATAAAAGGGATTATTAGAAATGAAAGGTATAATTGGCTCTGGTGGAATTATAAAATTACCATTTAAATATTCAATAACTTCATTTAAGTTAGAAACAGGTATGATTTCAAGATCATTAATAATAGAGGCTTCTTTTGCATTTGATTTTGGTAACAGTATCTTTTTTATGCCTAAATGTTTTGCTTCTATACAAATAGGCAAAATTCCTCTTACATGTCCAATAGAGCCATCCAAACAAAGTTCTCCAATCAAAACTGTATTTGTTAAATCTGCATTGTAAATAAATCCAGTAGCAATTAAAATGCCAACAGCAATAGGCAAATCAAAAATCGATCCTTCTTTTTTCGTGTTTGCAGGAGCAAGATTTACAACAATTTTTCGACTTAAAAATTCAGAGGTAGAATTTCTAATAGCAGTTTTAACTCTTTCTTTTGCCTCTCTGATACTGGTATCTGGTAAACCAACAATTTCAAAGGAAGGCATACCACCAGATATGTCAACTTGAATGTTTACCAAATAACCTTGTAATCCATGCAAGGCAATACTTTTTACAATTGATAACATGACATCATCCTTTCTATTCAATTTAAATTAGTGTGAATTTGGAAAAATATCGAAATAATTATTAGAAATGTCCAAAAAGAAACGTCCCCAATTGGACATTGGTTGATTAATAATGGATAAAGTATACATTCTTTTCCATAATATGTCAATATATTTTATAACAAAAATGTAGATATTTTATGTAAAATATGATAAAATCACAAAAAAGAACTGCGTTACAAAACATTATGAAGACAATTGATTAAATGGTGATATAGATAAACTACGTATATAAGTCATCAATAAACCTGAGATATAGCAAAATACAAGAGAAATAGAGGTTATATACAATAGAATATAAAGAAAAACGATATAAGTATGTAGTATATTTCTTAAAGGAAAGGATGAGATGACTTAATGAAAGATATAGAAAGAGAAAAATTAGTAAAAATAATAGAAGAGTTAAAACAGGAAAATATAAAATTAAAAGAGAAGTTATATGGAAAACCTAAAGAGGTAATAAAACATGTAAAAAATATTTCTAGTGAAGAAAAGATAAAAATATTTGAAGAGATATTTAATGGAAGAAGAGATATATATGCCAAAAGATGGACAAGTAGTAAAACGGGAAAATCTGGATATTCACCGGTTTGTGCAAATGAGTTTAGTGAGTATAAATGTGATAAACCTAGAATAAAATGTGCAGATTGTCCATATAGAGAATTACTTCCATTAACAGATAAGATAATAAGAAAACACTTACAAGGAGAAATAACAATAGGTATATATCCTTTGTTACAAGGGGATTTGTGTAATTTTTTGGTGATAGATTTTGATAAAAAAACATACAAACAAGATGTAATGGCTTTTTGGAATACATGTGACGAATTGGCTATACCTATTTATGTGGAAAGGTCACGTTCAGGAAATGGTGCACATATTTGGATATTTTTTGAACAAAGTGTGCCTGCTAAATTAGCAAGAAAAATGGGGAATATATTAATAACAAAAACTATGGAAAAAAAATCCTTAGATTTAGACTCCTATGATAGAATCTTTCCAAATCAGGATACAATACCAAAGGGAGGATTTGGAAATTTAATTGCATTGCCTTTTCAAGGAGAAAGTGCTAAGTTAGGAAATACAGTTTTTGTTAACAGGGATTTTCAGGTAATAGAAAATCAAATGGAAGTTTTATTAAATATTAGAAAAATAACAAATGATGAAATTTATGAATTTATTAATAGATATAGAGATGATGATTACAAGGAATTTGACATTCAAGAATTAGAAAATGAAGAAGAACTACCTAAAAAGGAAATCATAAAAGATATCGTATTTTCAAATAATATTCAATGTGTAATTGAAAATCAAATCTATATTAACAAATCAAATTTATTACCACGAGAAATTACCTATTTAAAAAGATTAGCAAGTTTTACAAATCCTAAATTTTATGAATTGCAAAAATTGCGAATGCCTATTTTTTATGAAACAACTCCTAGAATTATTAGTTGTTTTGAAGAAGAGGATAAATATATCATTCTACCAAGAGGATGCATGGATAAAATTAAAGAAATTTGCCAAAAAAGTAGCGTAAAATTAATCATAAAAGACAAAAGAGAAAACGGTGTTTTAACAGATTATCAATTTAAAGGTAAGTTAAATAAAAAACAAGAAAAAGCAAAAGAACAACTATTATTATATGACATGGGGGTATTAAGTGCAGCTACGGGATTTGGAAAAACAGTAATTGCAGCTGAAATTATTTCAGAATTAAAGACAAATGCTTTGATTATTGTTAATCGAACCACTTTATTAGAACAATGGAAAGAAAAATTGTCCTATTTTTTAGGAATTCCGAAAAAAGAGATTGGCCAAATGGGAAATGGAAAAGATAAGTTAAATGGTAGATTAGATATAGCTAGTTTTCAGTCTTTATATAAAAAAGAAGATTTAGAGCAACTTGTAAAAGACTATGGACTAGTAATTATAGATGAATGTCATCATGTAGCAGCCTTTAGTTTTGAAAAGGTGTTAAAAACAATTCGAGCAAAACATGTGTATGGACTAACGGCAACACCAACAAGAAAAGATGGATGGCATAAAATTATCTATATGCAGTGTGGAGATGTAAGATGTAGAATATATCAAAAAGATTTGAAAAGTGATGGAAGTATAGAACATAAAGTGATAGTCAGAAAAACACATTACCAATATATTCCAGCACATGAGATGGAAACAATATCATTTTCAGAAATATTAAATGATATGAGTCATAATGAATTACGAAATAAAATGATTTTGCAAGATGTTAAGCAATCTGTTGCAGAAGGAAGAATTCCTATTATTCTAACAGAAAGACTAGAACATTTAAAGGTCTTAAAACAAAACTTAGAAGAGTTAAAAGTACCAGTTGTTATTTATAAAGGAAATATGGGAAAAAAGAAAACAAAAGAAATGCAAGAAATTATACAAAATGCAGATAAAAATCATCAATCTAGGATCATCTTAGCAACAAGTAGTTCTATAGGAGAAGGATTTGATAATAGTCGATTAGATACCTTATTCTTAACAATGCCAGTTTCTTGGAAGGGTAGAATTATTCAGTATGTAGGGAGATTACATAGAGAATATGTAAATAAAGAAAAAATAATTGTATATGATTATCTTGATAATATGCGAATATTAGAAAAAATGTATAACAAAAGAATAAAAGGATATAAAGTTTCGGGATATGAAATAGAAGAATAATTTTATAAAATATAGTATAAGTTTTGTCGAATTTTATACCACTTTTACAAAATTCGACAGTTTTTTTATTTTATTTTCAGTATAATACTTTAGGGGGATGTTTATGAAAAAATATATTAAAAAAATAATATCAATTTTAATCATTATATTAACAATATCATCTATACAAATTAATGTATATTCACATTCTGGTAGAACAGACGCCAATGGAGGTCATAGAGATAATAAAAATAAAAGTGGATTAGGAAGTTATCATTATCATTGTGGAGGACATCCAGCACATTTACATCCAAATGGAGTTTGTCCATATTCATCATCTAGCAAAAGTAGTACATCTGGTTCTAGTTCAAGTTCGGGATCAAGTTCGAGTTCAACTTCAAGTTCTTCTTCAAATAGTAAAATAACTACATCTACACCGAGTACAATTGAGGTAACTGAAATACAAATACAAGAGAAAATAGAAGACATGGAAATAGGTGAAAATAAAAAATTAACAGCGAATATAACACCTAGTAATGCAACAGATAAAAATGTCACATGGCAGTCAAGTGATGAAAGTATTGCAACAGTTGACGCAACAGGAGAAATAACTGCTAAAAAATCTGGAGTTGTAACTATAACAGCAACTACATCTAATGGAAAATCAAGTACAATAACAATTAATGTGAAGGAACCAGTAAAATTAGAAAGTAATTATACAACAAATACTTTAGTAGGAAAAACAAATACAGAAAATACTGCAAATAGTAATACTAATAATGAAGAAGGAAGTGCTTTAGGAGGAATTATAACGCTAGGAATTCTAGGTGGAGGAGGCTATTGGGCATATAAGAAATATAAAAGTAAAAATAAATAAAAGGATGTATTTTTTACTTTAATAAAAAATTGATAAATTATGTAAAATATGATATAAAATAATAAATTTAGAAAAATAATCATAAGTTGTTTTTTCGACTTGTAGTTTTATTATACCAAATTTCATTTATACAATTTAAGCATTATTAGTTTAAACATTGAAAAACATAAAGATTGTGGAACCAAATTTAGTTTGAGAAATCATCTGTGGAAACTTTTTTTGTATGAAAGAGGACTTTTTAACACATCATATGATAAAGATATAATATTTGATGGCTGTCATTGCGGCATTACACATATGACTATACTTCCTAATGGAAACGTATATGCTTGTCAAAGATGCGAAAGTAGAATTGGAGAAGTACCAGAACAATCATTATATAATATCTTTTACAGTAAAAAACTAAATGAATATAGGCAGTTTGATAAATTTAAGAAACGCTTAGACTGCGAATTGCTAAGATTTTGTAGAGGATGTCCAGCAGTAGTGAAATGTACAACGGGAGATTTTTATGTTCCGAATCCGCAGTGTTGGAAATGGGCAGAAGATTCCAAGAGTTGTAACTCTTGGAATCTTTAAACAAAAAGTATGTTAAATTGGAATGAATATTATAAAAAAACTGAACTAAAAAATCCCAGTATAATATTAAAAAAATTTTTTGAAATGAAATTAGATAATACTAATTTGAAAAGAGCAATTGATTTAGGATGTGGATCTGGAAATGATACAATATATTTATTGAAAAAAAATTATTATGTAACAGCAGTAGATAAAGAGAAAAATGTCATAGATATAATTAAAAATAGAATATCTCATACGTCTAATTTAAAGTTTATTATAGAAAAATTTGAAAATATTAAATTAGAAGAAAATCAAGCAGATTTAGTAGTTTCAAATCTTAGTATATATTTTTGCAATCCAAAGTTTTTTAAAAAATTTTGTAATCAATTTACGAATGCCATTTCAAAAAATGGATGTTTTGTAGGAAATTTCTTAGGAAAAGAAGATGAATGGAGTAAAGATGCTAATAGAACATTTGTAAATGAAAAGGAAATAAAAGATATATTTAAAAATTTTAAAATAATATATTTTAATGAAAAAAATACAAAAAGTTAACAGCAAAAGGAACTATGAAATTTTGGCATGTTTATGAAATTATAGCTAAAAAACTATAAATATATATAAAAAGTTTTTGTGTATTTTGAATAAAATCTAAATAATTAATATTTAGATTTTATATTCAAAAATATTTTATAGGCTTAATCTCATAGGTGTAAATTGTACTCCATCAAGTAACTGTTCAGAAGAAACATCAACAAAACCTAATTTATGATAAAACCCAACAGCATAAGGAGAAGAATTAACGGTAATAGTCTTTAAAAAGTGCTTATTTTCCTTACAAATTTTAATAACATCATTAAATAAACTTCTAGCGATACCTTGTTTATGATACTGTTTATCCACAAATAATAACGAAATGTGGATAAAATCTTTGACAGCAATTATACCCACGATAATATTATTGATAAAACAGCTATAAAAATATAAAGAACCATTTGAAAATTGTTCTGATATATTATTTATATCAATGAATTTATAAAATGATGCAACTCCTTCTTCAGAATAGTAAGGTGCTTCAAATTCATCAAAAACTTTATGCACTAAGTTTAAAGTTTCTGGTAAGTCTTCTTGCTTAATTTCTCTATATTCCAACTGAAAAGTTTTTTCCATCAAATACATATTTTCCTCATTTAAAACTTTTTGATTATCTTTATAACGATATCCTAATTTATAATAAAACTCGTGAGCAGTAATGGAAGCTGGAACAATTAATTTTTTAAAATTACAGTGTATAGCATAATTTTCAATATTTTTGATTAAAAGATGACCAATACCTTCACCGTGATTTTCAGGTTTTACAAATACACTTAAAATATAATATTCATCAGGATTATACCAAGAAACATCTATTCCAGCAGTTCCAACAACTTCATTATCTTTTATAGCAACAAATACTTTTTTTCTGTTTTTTAAAGTATCTTTTAATTTTTCTACAGTAAAATCTTTAGCCATTTCTTGTACTTTCTCAATACCATAATTTCTCACATTTACTTCTAATAAATTTCTAGTGATGATTGTTGAAATTTGTTCAACATAGCTTTCATTATATTCTTTAATTTCAATCATTTCATTACCTCTTTTTTACCTAAATCTTCAGAAAATCTTAGTAAATATCCATCTGGGTCTTGTACTAAAAATTCTTTATTTCCAAGTAATTTATCATTTTGTCTATACCAGTTTTCCTCAATATCAAAGGCAATTGGATAGTTCTGTTCCTTTAATTTTGAATAAATTTTATCAACAGAATCTACTTCTAATTGAAAATTGATACCATTTCCAAAAGGATAGGTAAGAGGGGCTAAGTTCCATTTCTCATTATCAGATAATTCTTGTAACATAAATTGAATCTCTCCCATTGAAAGAAATATAAATTTATTTTCAGGCCTTTCATATTCTACTTTAAATCCTAGAGTTTTATAAAATGCAAGACTGTTTTTTAAATTACTTACAGAAAGTTCAGGAATATTTTTATTAAATACAAAGTCATTATCATTTCGAATAATTTCACTTTCAAAAAAACGTTCTTGAAACTCTGTTAATGCTCTAATTTCTGTATTTGAATAATTTCTACCTTTTGGAACAATAATTAATTTATCATCATTATCATTTGTTCTATGAATAATGGCAATGCATTTTCCTTGAAAGGTTTCCAAAGGTTCAAACACACCTAATATATAGCAGTCCAATTCCTCATTATCTCCACTTATAGTATTTGGGACATATCCATAATTGACAGGATATATATGATTTGGGTATTTTTCGGAATGTCTACTACCTAATGGCCTATCAATTATGACATCAACTATTTTATCTAAAAAATCTTTACTATTTGTCATTTTAACATTTCTCCCTTTATCAAAATATAGATATTTGTAAACAAAGTATATTATGAAATTTTATAAAATTCAATAAGTTTCTAAATATTTACATTCCATTTTATCCGTGATAAAATAAGCACAGAAAGAAGAGAAAAGAGGGATAAAATGAAAATATTAATGGGAACAAAAAATCAAGGAAAGATTGAAGGTGCTAAAAAAGCCTTTGAAAGATATTTTGATAATGTTAAAATAGAAGGAATATCAGTTGATTCAGAGGTGGGAGTACAGCCTATTAATAAAGAGATTATCATAGGTGCTAAAAACAGAGTAAAAAATGTAAAAGAATATGCTAAGAAAAATAATATAGAGGCAGACTATTATGTAGCGAGTGAAGCAGGAATTACAGATTTATTAAATGAATGGATAGATATTAATGCAGTTGTTATTGAGAATAAAGAAGGAAAACAAAGTGTTGGAACAAGTCAAGGATTTCCAATCGATGCAAAATATATAGATGAAATAACGAGTACAGAACTTGGAAAAGTGATGGATAGAATTTTTAAAAGTCATGGATTAAATACCGGAAAAGGTGGAATTAGTATTTTAACACATGATGAGATATCTAGAATTGATTTAACAGAAAATGCATGTATTATGGCATTAATTAAATTTATTAATAAAGGAATTTGGGAATAGCTTTTATCATATAAGAAAATTCATACAAAATTGTAAAATAATTTTAGTGTCAATCAATTTTTATACTTTATGAAAAATTAAAAAATAATCAAATTTTTCACAAAACAAAATATATTAAGAAAATGAAATAAAGAAAGGAGAAAAAATGATGGAAAGAGAAGTAAAACCGGGACAAATATATAGACATTTTAAAGGAACAACACATAAGATTATCTGCATTGCTAAACACTCAGAAACAAAAGAAGATTTAGTGATTTATACTCATGAAGAAGATAATGAAATATGGGCTAGACCATTAAATATGTTTTTATCAGAAGTAGATCATGAAAAATATCCAGATGTAAAACAAACTTATCGATTTGAGCTTATAGAAGAAAATTAAAAAATATGAAAGGAAGAACAATTATGAAAATATTAGTAATTTGTAGTAAAGCATTTTATAACAGAATTGATCCAATTAAACAAAAGTTAGAAGAAATGGGACATAGTATCGCATTACCAAATAGCTATGATAATCCGGGAGCAGAAAAAGAAGCATGGAGTTTGGGAGATAAGGCACATGCTGAATTTAAAAAAAGAATGTTTCAACAAAGTGAAGCAACTATTTCAAACATGGATGCTGTGCTAACTTTAAATTTTGATAAAAATGGAAAGCCAAATTATATCGGCGGAGCAACATTTTTAGAGCTATACGAAGCTTTTATGAAAGGTAAAAAAATTTATATGTATAATCCAATTCCAGAAGGAATGCTATATGATGAAATAGCAGGGTTTTCACCAATTGTCATAGACGGAAATTTAGATTTAGTAAAATAGGGAGAATTTTATGGAATTATTTTCGGATGAAGTAAAAAATATGAAAGAATTGGAACAAATTTTACAAAATAAAAAAGGAATACCTAAAGAATATAAAGTAGCAGTGATTGTATTTGCATTTGATAAAGATAAGAAACTTATTTTACAAAGAAGAGGACCGGGTTGTAGGGATGAAAGATTTAAACTAGAAGGAATTGGTGGAGGAGTTAAACCAACAGACCCAGATTTTAGAAGTGCATTACATAGAGAAATTGTCGAAGAAGTTGGAGAAAATGCTCAAATTTCTATTGATACATTTATTACAGCTATTGGAGAAAAAACATTAGATTTGAGAAATAACAAAGAAAAATATTGGATATTACTAGCATATAAAGGCACATTACAAGATGGAGAGCTAGAAATTGCAGAACCAGATAAAAATTTAGGATATGAAAGATATGTACTAGACAAAGTAGATGAAAATGAATTAAGTGCTGCAGCGAAAAATTTTTATCAAATCATGAAAGAAAATAAGAAGCATATATTTTAATAGATAATTATTTTTTAGGAGATATTAATATGGATAATATAGTGGAAAAGGTAAGAGAGGAACTATTAAAAAGATGTCAAATATATAAAGAAAAAAATGGATATGACTTTTGGGGAGATCATATACAATATGTTGTGAAAAATGCAGTTTATTTAGCTAAAAGATATGGAGCAGATGTAGAGATTGTAGAATTAGGCGCATTACTGCATGATATTGCTATGCCATCAGAATATGGAGAAAGGGAAAAACATCATATTTATGGAGCAGAAATAGCAGAAGAGTTATTAAGCAAATATAACTATCCAAGAGAGAAAATAGAACAAGTGAAAAATTGTGTATTAAATCATCGAGGTAGTCGAGATAGACCAAGAAACACTATAGAAGAACAATGTGTAGCAGATGCAGATGTCATAGCACATTTTGACTGTATTCCTTCTTTATTTCATTTGGTTTATAAAGAAAAACATATGGATATTAAAGAGGGAACAGAATATGTGAAAAAGAAATTAGAAAGAGACTATAACAAACTGAGTCCTAAAACAAGAGAAGAGTTAAAAGATAGATATGAAAATATCATAAAAGTCTTATTTGTTGAAGAAAAATAGGAGGCAGTATGAAGACAATAGAAATATATAACAAATATCATTTACCCAAAAATCTACAAATGCATATGCTAAGAGTGTCGGCATGTACAAATCTTATTCTAGATAACTGGATTGGAAAACCAATAGATAAAAAAGCAATTACAAGGGTATCTTTATTACATGATATGGGAAATATGGTAAAAATACCAGAAGAGGAGATTCAAGATAAAGATTTTATAGAAATCAGAAGAAAATATTACGAAAAATATGGAACAAATGACCATGAAATTAATATGGTAATTGGAAGAAAGGAGGGGTTATCAGATAAAGAATTACAAATTTTGGATGGAAAACGTTCCAGAAAAAATGAACAAACAGCAAAATCAGATAATTATGAAATCAAAATATGTGCCTATTGTGACCAAAGAGTTGCACCAGATGGGGTAGTTAGTTTAAAAGAGAGATTAGAAGATGCAAAGAAACGATATAAAGATAGACCATTATCCGTATGGTCTAATGAAGAAAAAGCAAATCAATTAATCAAATGGGCATTACAGATTGAAGAACAGATTATGAAATATTGTAATTTAAATCCAGACGATATTAATAATCAATCTATACAAGTATATATAGATAGATTAAAAGAATATGAAATATAGGAGTAACAAACATGGAAGAACTAATAGATGTTTTAAATGAAGATGGAACAAAAACAGGAGAGGTTGTAACAAGAAAAGAAGTACATGAAAGAGGTTTATGGCATAGAATTGTTGTCATTGCAGTAATTGATAAAGAAGGGCATTTATTAATGCAACAAAGGTCTAAATATGTAAAAACAAATCCAGAAAAATGGGATGTGTCTGTTGCAGGGCATGTGTCAGCAGGACAAACCTCTATGGGAGCAGCTATAAGGGAAGTAAAAGAAGAAATAGGATTAGAGATAAAACAGGAGGAATTAACATATATAACTACATACAGTGAACCTACAAGAAGACAAGGGGATATTATTGACAATCAATTCTTTGATTTTTATATTGTCATAAAGCCTAAAATTGAGATAGAAAGCATACACATACAAGAAAGTGAAGTTGAAAATGTAAAATTATGTGATTTAGAAGAAGTGAAAGATAAATTGGAAAATAATATGGTAGTAAAAAGAGATATTGTATATAAAGAAATATTGCAATATTTAAAATAGAATAGGAGAGTATGTTAAAATGGAAGAAATAAATAAAAATTTAAAAGAATATATTGAAAAAAATGTGTTACCACAATATGATACAAATAATGTAGGAGGACATGGAAAAGAACATATAGAAACAGTCATTAATAGAAGTTTTGAAATTGTAAATGAATTTCATTTAGATGTTAATAAAGATATGGTATATACGATTGCGGCATTTCATGATATTGGATATAGGGAAAATCCAGATCAACATGAAGAAGTATCAAGCGAAAAATTTAAACAAGATAAGGAAATGGAAAAATTCTTCAATGTAGAAGAAAGAAATATCATTGCAGAAGCAATTGTTGACCACAGAGCAAGTCTTGAATATGAAGCAAGAAGTATTTATGGAAAAATTGTTTCTTCAGCAGATAGAGAAACATCAGTAGAAAATATGCTTACAAGGTCAATATTATATCAAGCAGACAAGCATAAAGCTGAAAATCCAAGTTTAGGACAAGTAATAGAATATTCATATAAAAAATTATCAAGTAAATATGGAAAAGGTGGATATGCAAAAATGTATTATCCAGATGAAAAATATAAAAACTATTTAAATAAAATGCAAGAACTATTAGAAAATAAAGAAAAATTTATAGAAGCAGAAATGGATTTAGCAAAAAGATTAGGAAGAGTATAAAATATGATTAAAGTATTATTTGTATGCTTAGGAAATATCTGTAGATCTCCTATGGCAGAATATGTTTTCAAAGATATGGTAAAAAAGAAAGGCTTAGAAAAACAATTTTCTATTGACTCAGCAGCTACAAGTTATGAGGAAATAGGCAATGATATGCATTATGGAACAAAAGATAAATTAGATGAAGTAGGAATTCCATATACAAAACATAAAGCAAGAAGAATTGAAAAACAAGATTATGAAAAATATGACTATATCATTGGAATGGAAGAAAGCAATATCCGAAATATCTTAAGAATTATAGGAAATGATAAAGATAATAAAATATATAAACTTTTAGATTTTTCAAAAAATCCAAGAGATATTGCAGATCCATGGTATACAGGAAACTTTACAGTTACTTATAAAGATATCGTGGAAGGCTGTACAGGATTTATGGAATATTTGACAAAGAACCATAAGATTTAAAAGAGGTAATAAATGGCAAACTATTATATAAAAATCAAGGAAAAAGAAATTCCAGTTATTATTAGAAATTATAGGCATACCAGTTCTATAAAAATATATTTCAGAGGAAACGTATTAAATATTAGTAAATCTAAATATTTATCAAAGAAAAAAATGTTAGAAGTTATTAAACAAAACGAAGAACAAATATATGAACAATATCTTAAAATTATTTCAAAAGAAAATGACAAAATGAAACATTGGTATACAGGAGAGAAGATAAGCTATAAAGGTGAAGATTTTTGTATACAAATAGAATATGTTTCTAAAAAAAGAATAAAAATTATCTTAGATGAAGAAAATAAGGTATTTATCATAGAAATACCAGAAACATTGAAAAATGAAGATAATAAAGTAATTATTGATAAGCATGTAAAAAGATTTCTTTGTATAAAAACAAAAGAATATCTAGAAAATCGATTACCATATTGGAGTCAAAAAATGAAAACAGAATACTATGAATGCAAGGTAGGAGATGCAACAAGCAAATATGGTAGTTGTGTTCCAAGCAAAAAAGCATTGCATTTTAGTAATAGACTCATCATGTTACCAAAAGATAAAATAGACGCCATTATTGTTCATGAATTATCTCATATGACATATGCTAATCATAGTAGAAAGTTTTATGATTTAGTTCAAGAATATATACCAAATTATTTTGAGATTGATAAATGGTTAAAGAAAAATGTGAAGAGAGTTATGATATAGAAGAGATTTTTTAGAATTTTGAGAGGATTTTGGGGACGGAGAAAAAAATCATTATTTTTTAAGTTAAAACTAATATTAAGTTTTTGACAAAATTTAATCGTGATTTTCTTCTCCGTCCCCAAAATCCTCTCAAAATCTTCATTATTTATAATATTTTCCTTGAAACAAATTTTCCTCTTTTAATTTTTTATCTAAACCATTTAAAATCCATTTTTTGTGCAAATCCCATTTAGGAGCAATTAATATATCCTTAGGAGCATCACCAGATATTCTATGAATCACAATATCAGGAGAAATATGTGAAAGAATATATGTTAAGCAATCTAAATAGTATTCTAAAGAAATAGGTGTATATTGATTTTTGTTATACATATCAGCTAAACCAGTATTTTTTACTACATAAGTATTATGAATTTTTAATCCTTGAATGTGATGCTGGTTTATAAAGTTTACCGTATTTTGTATATCCTCGAAAGTTTCGTCTGGCAATCCTACCATAATATGAGTAATTATATCAATATTATATCTATTAAGTAATTCAACGGCTTTAGTAAATTGCTTATTTGTATATTGTCTATTAATCAATTTTCCAATTTCCTCATTAGATGTTTGTAATCCTAATTCTACAGATACATAATATTTATCAGTATAAGAATGTAGAAGCTTTACAATATCTTCATTAATGCAGTCAGGTCTTGTAGCAACTGATAATCCGATAATTTTAGAATTGATTAATGCACTGTTATACTTTTTCTTCAAGTTATTAAGAGAATCATATGTATTTGAAAAATTTTGAAAATAAACAATAAATTTATTAGCCCTATTAGAACGAGGAGATTTAAAATAATCTTCTACTTGTGCGGAAATATCTTTATAGGGATCTAGATGTTCTCCAGAACCACATTCACTACAAAAGATGCAACCAGAATGACTTAAAGTTCCATCTCTATTAGGACAAGTAAAATGTCCATTGATACATATTTTTAAAATGCGTTCTCCAAATTTACTTTTATAATATTCATTTAATTTATGATACCTATACATATTTTTCATAATAGATATAGTATAACAGATAAAAAAGAAAATAACAAATATACTTTTTTATTTATGATGGCAACAATGGTAGTTAACAAAGAAGATTGTATGGAAAAATGAAAACGTTTAATAGCAGGAGAGTATATAGAGCTAAATGTTTTATAACATTTAGATTTATATAGTGGTACTATTTATTTTTTTTATCAAAGAATTTAGATTTTAAATAATCTATTATAATGCATACAATCATAGAAAATAGACACAAAATAATAAATATAAGAATTAGTTTGATTTGTTCTTCTTTTGGTAATGCATATAAATAAAATAAATAATTGGTAATCATATTTTATTCCACCTTTTACAATATTTTCTATAAAATATTGTATGCAAGACTAAAGAATAAATCAATATAATATATTCAAAAAAATACAAAAAACACAAAAACATTCAAGAAAACGATTAATTTTTTATGAAAATAGCAATATCTTTAAGTATACTTATCGCTTTTTCAATTTCTTCATCATTGTAATTATTTAATAATTGTTTCGTTTTATTAATAGCATTATCATCAAGACCATATAAAATGTAATCAGCAGAATGTCCACTAATATCTCTGAGCTTTTTTATACTTCTATAAACTAAATTACCTCTGCCTTCTTCTACTAATCCTAAAAATTGACTAGATACACCAATTTCTTTTGCTAATTGTGTTTTATTCATATGAAGTTCATTTTCTCTAATATATTTAATTCTTTTACCTCTTAAAATTTGTTCATTATTTTCTAAATTATTCATAATAATAAATCCTTTCTATTCAAATTTAAAATAATTTTATAATATAAAATATTCAACGACATGGTAAAATATTTTGTAGAATTATAGAATTTTATAGCAAAATATGGTATATTATGAGAAAAAAGAAAGGATGAATACGGATGATAACAAAAACTATGAAAATACTTATAATAGAAGATGATGTAACTGATTGTAATAATTTTATAACTAATGCTAAAAATAGAAATGATGTAGAGATAGTTGAAATCACTGACTCAGATATTGAAGGGCTAAAATATGCAAAAGCAAAACATCCAGATGGTATAATTTTAGATTTAGAATTAAATAATAGTATGACTGGTAACTTAGACTCTTTAAACTTTTTATCAGAATTGAAAAAACTAGATCTACAATATAAACCAATTATTATTGTCACAACACATATAAAGTCTAAAAGAGTATATGATACACTTCATAATGATGGAGCAGACATGATATTATATAAAAATCATCCAAGATATTCTGCCAATTATGTATTTAATAAATTTATGGATTTAAGAGATATGAAACCGTCAAAAACAGTAGAAACATTGAAAGAAGAAATACAAAACAGTAAGGAAAGAATATCAGCTTATATTGTTAAAGAATTAGATTTAATAGGAATACCAGCGAAAATGGTAGGTAGAAAATATATACATGATGCTATTACGTATTTGATTGAAAATAAGGGAGACAATGAAAATGTTATAAGATATTTAACAAAAGTATATAAAAAATCAGGAAATACAATTACAAATGGTATACAAAATGCAATTATGCATGCATGGAATAGAACAGCAGTTGATGATTTATTAGAACATTATAAAGCTAGAGTAAATCCAGAAACTGGAGTACCAACACCTATGGAATTTATATATTATTATGTAGAAAAAATAGAAAGAGAGATATAAAAAAGTTTAAATTTGTTATATAGAGGAAACTTTTATATAGAATTAAGATAAAAACAGATTAATAGTTATGAACATATTATAGATGTCAAAAAATGTTTTGATATTTATAATATGTTTTTTTTAATATTTGACGTTTTTTCACCAATTTTTCTTATCACAACATACCGTCTTTTTTTTATAGGAAGATGGTAATTTTTTATTTGTAGAAGGTAATAACTTTCTACAAATGCAGAAGAAAAGGTGGTGAGAAATATGTTAGATTGGTTTGATGCAATGGTAAAATGGCTTAGCTATTGGTTATAAAAAATATGTATTAATAAGGTAAGAGATGATTGATAAAATATTGATTATCTCTTTATTTTTTTATATAATTAAAATTAAAATAACAATAGAAGGAATAGAAAAATGGAATTTATAATGGGATTAGGAGATATAAAGAACGTAGAAGATATCATAAAAATTTTTTACATAATTGTTTTTACACATTATATGAATTTTAAACTTATTAATAAAAAGTTAGAAATAAATGTAAAAAACATTTTAATAATCGTTTTAAGTATATTTGTAAATATTATAATATATAAAATTATGAGAAATGCATTAGGATTGTCATTTAGTATTATTTTTATAATTTTATTAATAAGTATATCATTTAAAAAAATTTCAAAGTATAGATTTCCATATTCACTATTAGTAACAGTAATATCTTTAACTATAAATTATATAATATTTTCATTAAGTGTAATTGTAGCATTTATTCCGATAATTTTGCTTAATATACAGAATACATATATAGGATTGATTTTTATCTTAATTATAAATTTGATTTTTACAGTAAGTTTTTATAAAATAAAAAGATTTAAAAAAGGATTTATATTCTTACAGAAAAATGTACTAAATGAATATGTGGATATTCTTATTCTAAATATTAGTGTAGTAGTATTATTTTGTACAATAATATTATCAAATTATGACAAAATGATTGGTAGAAAAGCATATATAAGTTTAATCATTTTATCAATCATCATGTTCATAACTATCCAAAAGTCATTACAGCTATACTATAAACAAAAACTACAAGAAAGAGAAGTAGCAGACATAAAAGAAGAAATAAAAAGCAAAGATAGAGAAATAAAAGAATTAGAAAAAGAGAACTTAAAACTCAATAAAATAAATCATTCATTATCACATAAGATAAAATCAATAGAATATGAATTAGACCAAACAGTAATAAAAGCAGACACGCAAAAAGAAAAAGACTTAAAGAATAAAGTAGAGAATTTATCTAAAGAAATGCAAAGCGGGATAGTACCAGTAGAATTAAGTAAAACTAATATAGCAGAAATAGATAGCATGTTAGAATATATGCAATCAGAATGTATAAAGAATAAAATAGATTTTCAATTACAAGTAAGTGGAAATATTCATCATATGGTAAATACATATATTCAAAAAGAGAATATGGAAATTTTACTAGCAGACCTTATAAAGAATGCAATCATAGCTATTAATCATTCCGAAAACATTAATAAAAGTATCCTTGTAAGATTAGGAATAATAGAAGGATTTTATAGTTTGTATATTTATGATTCTGGTATAGAATTTGAAATAGATACCTTAATAAATATAGGGAATAAACCAAGTACAACACATAAAAATGATGGTGGAACAGGAATGGGATTTATGAATACTTTTGATACATTAAGAAAATATAAAGCAAGTATTGTAGTTTGTGAGTATGGAAAACCATCAGAAGAAAGATTTACAAAACTTATAAAAATTATATTTGATAAGAAGAACGAATATAAAATATCTTCATATCGCAATGAAGAAATTAGAGAAAAAGATTTTGAAAAGAGAATAAAGATATCAAAAGAATCAACATATTAATAAAAAAGTGTTATAAAAAGTAGTACATTTAAGGTTTTGCACTACTTTTTATTATTGTATAGGAAAAATCGAAGATTTTTCTGTATACAACAAGGTTAAGTTTCCTTAGGCTGTGCATATTTGCGAAGCAAAATGCACATATGGCGAAGCCACTTTTCTTATTAACTTAAAACCCAATGATATCATTGTAAATTTCAATAGCAAACTTGTCTGTCATACCAGAAATATAATAAATAATACATTTATAAAAATCTTTCTCATTATTAAAATCAAAAATAATATCATTAATTAATTTTAATTGTTTTCGATTTCCTAAATCATAATAATTAGACAAGAATCCTAAGAAACTATCATATAATTTTGGAGAAATCTTAGATAGTCTATTTTTTAAAGTGGTTATAGTATTTTCTTTATCATAACAAGACTTTAAAGTATTATAAATTTCATTTAAAATTAATTCGAAATATTTAATAGATGGTTGCAATCTATCTGAATAATATATATTTCTATAATTAAAAGCTTTAATTTGATTTAGTAAATCAAAAGCTTCTTCTGAAAAACATAATCCTTTATCAGGTGAAGAATTTTTTACTAGATCACATACTAAATAATTGATAATAGCGGTATTGTTAATTTTCTTTTCTGGCAAGTCATAATGTAAAAGTTTATATAATTCATTTAAATGTTCATCAATAATACCTAGACTGATAGCATCTTCGATATCTCTACCAATATAAGAAATTTTATCAGAAATTTTTACAACACACCCTTCCCATGTGTATGGAGCATATTGGTTAGGTTTAGTGTAGGTTGATAAATCAATATATTCTTGTCTAGGTTTTATAGCGTTTTCATCAATTTCACCACAATGAGAAATAATACCATCTCTTACGGCATAAGTAAGACTTAAATTATCTTTAAACTTTTCTTTGTTCTCTAACAATTCTATATATTCTACAAATTCCAAACCATTTTTTTCATGCCAAAAAGTACATTCTAAGTCTCTTTGAGAAATCATAGATAAAATTTTTTCACCAGCATGTCCAAAAGGACTATGACCTATATCATGAGCAACAGAAATTGCCTTTGTTAACTCTGTATTTAATCCTAAATAACTAGCAATTGTGTAACTAATTGATTCTACATGTGCAACATGTTCGCTTCTGGTGCAAATATGATCACTTTCAGGAGAAAAAAACACTTGTGTTTTATGTTTTAATCTTTTATAAGCATTACAGTGAATAATTCTAGTATAGTCTCTATCAAAGACAGAACGAATATCTTCTGGACTTGTTGGTAGAGCTTTTTTTCGTCTGGAAATGTTTTCCCAATTAGGATGATTTTGATTTGCAGCATAATATTTAAATAAATTTTTCATAATAAAACTCCTTTTTTGTATATAAAATAGTGTATAATAAAAAAAGCAAAAAGTCTATAAATAAAGATAAAAATTAAATATTGAAAATATGAGTAGGTAGTAGTATAATGAAAAAAACTAAGGGAGGGATAAAAATGTTACATGTTATCAAAGATGATTTTGATGAAAGTCCAGAAGATATTTTAAATTCTATAAATAATATGTTAAAAAAGAAAGAAGAAAACAAAGAAGAAAATAATGAAGATAATAAAGAATAGAAAAATAAATAATTTTAAGGGGAGTAGAAAATGGCAAATTCAAAGTTAATTGTGGTAGAAGGAGCACAAGGTGCAGGAAAAACAACAGTAACAGATTTTTTAAGATATTCACTAAGTTATACAAATTTATATAGATTGTGTGGAACTTCTGATAGTTCTATAGAGGGTAAGAAAAAAGCAGAAGAGATGTATATTAATTTATTAGAATATATTAAAAAGATGGAAAACAAAAGTATTAATTTGTTATTTGATAGAACTTTTTTTACAGAAGAAAATTATTGCAGATTAGGGAAAAAAGATTATACATTTACAGATGTATATGAGAAGTTATTAGAAGATTTCAGTAAACTAGATTTTGAAATATATTATATAACCCTATATTTAGAAGATACACAAAAATATCATACTAGACTAGACAGAAAAGATAAAGCAGCTTTCAAAAATTCAAAATTTGAAGCAGAAAATAGTATTCGACAACAAGAAGTATATTTAAAAATGGCAGATGAAATAAAGGAAAGGTATCCGAATATAAAAGTAATTAATATTGCAAATGATAGAGATTTTGAAGAAACAAAAAAAGAATTGCGAAAAATTATAGGATATTAGAATAAAGAGAAAAACAAAGAAAATAAGAGAAAATAAATGAAAAAGCAAAAAATAGAATTACCAGAAACAGGGAAAATACATCATAGGTAAAATGTAGCAAAAATGAAATTTGTCATATTTTTATTATATACTGTATAATATATATCGATGGTGCATTATTCTAGTCATACTGAAGTTTATGAGGGTGGGGCTAAAAATCCACTAAAGGGCATATCGTTGAAGTTCTTTAAGTGTGCGCGAAACGCCAAGTTTGTGTGTGCTTAGGGAGTAAGAGATTAGGGTATTATATAATGGCATATATAAGATCTCCCTAATTTCGCGGAGGCTTAAATTAATGGTAATAAAACTGTTATACATAATTTAAGAGTAACCTGTGATGAGTGCCAAGACACAAGAAGCACAGAGTAGCCTGTCTTGAGTGAATATACTGGGATTAATCATTAGTAAAATCTAGTTTTGGCCAAATTAATTTTACTGTATTTATGAAATTATATTTGCAAAAGAGACTAGTAAACTTATCAAAGTATGTGAAGGAAAACTTCTAGAATGTTTGCTTTAATAAAAAGCATAGAGGTCTATGGATTAAGGTACAGATTTAAGTGGCGATCTGGTGTCTATTTTATCTTATAGATATTTCCCTTAAACGGAAACGGCAATAACAGTAATGTTATGCGGGAAATAGAGAAATTCGACCAGACCTAAACTGTAAAATTTACTTAGACTTTTGCCATCTTAAACTAAAAATAAAAGAAGAGGAAATCTTGGGAAAACTCGAGCATTTCCTCTTTTGAATGTCAATGGGGACGGAGAATTTTGACAGCTTTATAATATGAATCGAAACTATAGATTATTAGTAACTTAAAAAGTTGTTTATGTCCCATTTAGCAACCTAAAAAAGAAAGGATAGAAATAAAATTGAAAGAAAAAACTAAAAAAGAAAAAGGAAAACCGTGTAAAGAGGAATCTGAAAAAGTAAAAAGAGAAATGAAAAAGGCAATAAGGCAGGAAAATGCAAAGACAGAAAAAGAAAATGAAAAACAAATTGAAGAAGTAAAAGAGAAAATAGAGCAAAACAGGAGAAAAAAAGAAAAAGAAAAAAAGAAGGATGAAAATATAAAATGGTTTGTAGAAGTTTTTATAATGACTTTTATATTATCAATTGTGTTTTCATATATATCTACAAATGGAGTATCCAATTTAAGTCTATTACCAGCTATATTGATTTTAGTAGCTGTTATTGCAGTAGGTATTATATTTGATATTATAGGTGTAGCTGTTACTGTTGCAGACGAAAATGAGTTTCATGCAAAAGCAACAAAAAAAGTAAAAGGATCAAAAGATTCTATTAAATTAATTAGAAATGCACCTAGAGTAGCTAATATTTGTGCAGATGTTATTGGGGATATCTGCCGGAGTACTAAGTGGTGCTATTAGTGCATTAATTGCTGTAAAAATTACTAATCAATTTGGTTTGAGTTTTGATGTACAATTTTTATTAAGTGCTTTAGTTTCAGCTCTAACAGTTGGTGGGAAGGCATTAGGAAAAAATGTTGCAAATAATAATTCAACAAAGATTGTTCATGCAGTTGGAGTGTTATTTAATAAAGTTAGTTTAAAAAAAGATAAAAAATAATTCTGGAAAATTTAATGTATATTTAGTTTAATAAAAGAAGTTTCTTAGAGTTAAGTACTCTAAGAAACTTCTTTTATCTTAATAATAGCAATAAAATAGCATAAAGTCAATTGAAAAAGAAAAAGTTTTATAGCTTAAATGAAATGTATAGTGAATATAATTAACAAAGTAAATATACCCAAGAAATACATTTATTTCAATACTTTTATGGACTTATAGATTCTTAGAGTACTTAACTTTAAGAGTGGATAAGGAGGATAAAAGTGGTAACAAAAGAATTGAAAGAAAACAAGGGAATTACACTATTAGTATTAGTTATTATAATCATAATATTATTAATTTTAGCAGGAATCACAATAAATGCTATAACAGGAGATAATGGGATTATAGGAAATGCAGGACAAGCAAAAGAAGAAACAGAAATCGCCAATGAAAGAGAAATCATAGAAAAGGCAACTGTACAAGCAATGGGGAATAACAAGTATGGAAATATTGAAGAAGATGAATTACAAGATGAATTAGATAAAGAAACAGGAGAAGGAAAAACAGATGCAACAGATATAGGAGAAGAGTTTGAAGTTGTTTTTATAGATAGTAAGAGGTATTACATAGTTGATAAAGATGGAAATGTAGGAGAAGCAGAAGAGATTATAAAAGATAAAAATCCGGGAGATATTACAACTGGAAAAGATGGAGAAGAATTAGATGGAAGTGAAGAAAATCCATATGAGATATGGTGTATAGAAGATCTAGTGGCTCTTTCTAATATGGTAAATGGAAGTGGTATTAAATTAGAAAATGAAAATCCGATAGAAGTAGAATCAATAAACAGTTTTAGTGAAAAATATATAGAGTTAAAAACAAATTTAAATTTTAAATCAAAATTATCATATCAGAATAGTGAAAGAACAGATTTTGGAGATATAAATGGAAATCTAAATGATGGGAATACATTGATGAACGAAATGACAACTGGAATTGGATTTAAACCGATAGGAAATGAAGAAAGAGGTTTTTTTGGTGTATTTGATGGGAATGAAAAAGAAATACAAAATATTTATATAAAAACGGATAAAATTGCAGGATTATTTTCTGAAATTTTAGTGGATACTGCAACTATAAAAGATTTAGGAATAACTGGAGTAATAACTTCTACAGATTCTTATGTAGGAGGAATAGTAGGTTCATATACTTCTGGAACGATTACAAATTGTTATAATAAATGTGAAATAAATGGAAGCTCTTATGCAGGAGGAATTATAGGTCATGCGTATGCAACTAATGTGGAATTAAGTAATTGCTATAATTTTGGAAATGTTACGGGGAAAATAGCAGCTGGAATATTGTCAAGGAATGGAGGCGATGGATTTAGAACGATCATTACAAATTGTTTTAATGTGGGAAATATTACAGGAACAGAAAAATCGACTGCAGGAGGAATACTAGGTGACGTAAAAACAATGACATTAAATATAAATAATTGCTGTAATTTGGGTGAAATAAAATCAGATACATTTTCAGGAGGAATAGTAGGATACTCGAGGTATACCGTAAATATCAACAATGGTTATAATGCGGGAAGAATATATTCAGATGGAAAGGCTGATATTATAGTGCCTGAAATTTGGAATAATAAAATAGCATTGAAAAATTTTTTTTATGATGAGTCTAATTTAATAAATGGTGTACAAATATATAGTAAGGATGCGATTTCATTTAAAAACGATAAAGAAGGAGTAGAAGAACTAAAAAATAATTTAAACGAATATATGGATGAAAGTGGAATATATCCAAATAAATGGTATAAATGGAAATTAGGAGAAGATGGTTATCCAATATTAGATTTTGATACCTAGAAGGGTTGTTAAAACCATGACCTCATTAACAATGTGAAGAAAAAGCTTGAAAGTGCTTAAAAAGTATAATAAAATATGAAAAAAAGCAAATAATAAAAAGAGGTATGTAATATGAAAGTTTTGATAACAGGAGCATCTTCAGGCATAGGAAAAGATATGGCAAAGATTTTTGCTAGAAAAGCAGATGAATTAGTATTAGTTGCAAGAGACACTGCAAAATTAGAAGAAGTAAAAAAAGAACTAGAAAAATATACAAAAATAGAAATAATATCTAAAGACTTAAGTATAGAAGAAAATTGTAAAGAAATCCACAATAAAGTACAAAATGTGGATATCTTAATTAATAATGCAGGATTTGGAGATTGTGGTAACTTCACAAAAACAAGTTTGGACAAAGATATCAATATGATAAAAACCAATGTAATTGCTTATCATATATTAACAAAGTTATATTTAACAGATATGAAACAAAAAAATAGTGGGAAAATATTAAATGTTGCATCAATTGCAGGCTTCATGCCCGGTCCATTGATGGCAACCTATTATGCTACTAAAAATTATGTGGTGAAATTATCTGAAAGCATTCGAGAAGAATTAAAAAAGGAACATTCAAAAGTACAAATTAGTATTTTATGTCCGGGACCAGTTGTAACAAATTTTAACAAGGTAGCAAATGTAGACTTCCACTTAAGAGAAGCAGATAGCATGCAAGTGGCTAGATATGCAATTCAAAAGTTAGATAAAGGTAAATTTTATATTGTTCCGGGAATTGATGTAAAAATTGCAAGATTAGGAGCTAAAATATTACCAGCTAATATCATTAGCAAATTTACGTATATGGCACAAAAAAGAAAATTAGGTGGAGAATAAATTTATATATAGATAATGCTTTTTAAGAAAGTAGTAGATTTGTTAAGTTCTTAAAAAGCATAAAATTTATTGACAGAACCAAACATATATTCTATAATCTAAGTGGTGATAATATGAAACGTCAAATATTACATGTAGATGTCAATAATGCTTTTTTAAGCTGGTCAGCTTTGGATATGTTGAAAAATGGAAGTAGTATAGACATAAGAGAAATACCTGCTGTAATTGGAGGAGATGAAACAAAAAGATCAGGCATTGTTTTAGCAAAAAGTATGAAGGCAAAAGAATGTGGCGTCAAAACAGCAGAAACAATTTATCAAGCAAAACAAAAATGTCCGGGATTAAAGATTTTTCCATCCAATTTTAAAGTATATAGAGAATATTCTAATAAATTATATTATTTATTACAAGAATATACAGATAAGATAGAAAGATTTAGTATTGATGAATGTTTTTTAGACATGTCACAATATTTAATGGGAGACACTTTGATCAACAAAGCAAATGAAATTAATAAGAAAGTAAAAAGGGAATTAGGTTTTACAGTAAATGTTGGAGTAGCACATAATAAATTATTAGCGAAAATGGCGTCAGATTTTACAAAGCCGGATAGAGTTCATACACTTTTTGAAAATGAAATACCAGATAAAATGTGGACACTTCCTGTATCAGAATTATTTATGTTAGGAAAACGAACAGTTCCTAAGCTATACAATATGCAAATAAAAACGATTGGAGATTTAGCAAAAACGAATAAAAAAATATTACAGGACAGATTTGGAAAGCATGGAATTATGATGTGGGAATATGCTAATGGAATAGATGAGTCTGAAGTAAAATATATAAAGGAAAAACCAAAAGGTGTAGGAAATTCTATAACATTGCCAGAAGATGTTACAAATATAGAAAAACTAGAGGAAATTGTGTTGGCATTAACAGAACAAGTTACATATAGATTAAGAAAAGAAAAATTGTTTGCAAAAGTAGTAAATGTACAATTACGCAATAAAAATTTTGTAGATACTTCTCATCAAAAAAAGTTAGCAACAGCAACAGCAAGTACAAAAGAAATATTTAATGTGGCAAAAGAATTATTAAAACAAATGTATGTAAAAGGAACACCTATTAGATTAGTTGGCGTTAGGGTGGATGACTTAACAGATAAAGAAGAAATACAGATATCTTTATTTCATGATTGCCATAATGAAAAACAAGAAAAATTGGATAAAACCATAGATCAATTGAAAGAGAAATATGGATATAATTCAATTACAAGAGCAGGCAATATGGGAGTAGAAAATTTAATTAAATTTAGAAAAGATGATGTAAAATAGGAGAAATAAAGATGATTTCTTCCTATTTAATATTGTTCATAGAAAAAAAGTGTGATATAGTAACAATATGAATATATATATTTGAAATGGAGGTAAGATATGGTAGAAGTATTGTGTCATAATAGTATAAGAATTACAGAAAATATCGTTGTTTATATAGATCCATTTAAAATCGATAAAGATTATCATGATGCAGACTATGTATTTTGTACACACTCTCATTATGATCACTTTTCACCAGAAGATATTGATAAAGTTAAGAAAGAAAATACAAAATTTATTGTTACAGAAGACATTAAGGAAAAGGCAGAAACATTATTTGGTAAAGAAAATGTATTAAATGTAGAACCAAATAAAACATATAATTTTGACCAACTATTTTTTAGAACAACGTATGCATACAATAAAAATAAACCATTTCATCCAAAAGAAAATAAATGGGTAGGATATATAATTGAAATAGAAAATAAAAAATATTATATAGCAGGAGATACAGACGATATAGAAGAAATACAAGATATAGAATGTGATATTGCCTTTATTCCAATAGGAGGAACTTATACAATGAATTATGAAGAAGCTGCTAAATTAGCAAATCAGATAAAATCAGAAGTAATAGTTCCAACGCATTATGGGTGTATTGTGGGTGAAAAGGAAGATGGAGAAAAATTTAAACAACTTGTGAAAAATAAAGAAGTAGACATTCTAATAGGATAGGAGGAAAAACAATGGGTGATGAAACAGAAAATACGATATACGAAATTGTAAATCAAATACCAGTAACGGAAGAAAATAGAGAACAAGTAGAGGAAATTAAACATGCTGTAAGAATGAAAAATTATAAACGTGCACTTTTAAAAATAAATGAATTAAATAATGAAAGAGCAATTCAAAAAGAAGAACAAGAAAGAGAAAAAGCTGAAGAAATTATGGAAAAAACAGGGATAGTTGTTTTTCCAAAAGAATTAAGCGATGAACATTTAGAAAATACCTATATGGGATTATTATTAGAAAATCCTAAAAGCATATCAAGATATTATTTCTTACATAAAGAATGTTACTTTGAAGATGAAAAAATTTTAAATATATATAAAAGTATATTATTTTCAGAAGGTGCAGGTTATGCACCAGAAATAGCAAAAGAAGGATTTAATTTTTCTAAAGACTCAGAAGAAGTATATAGATTAAAAGATAAATTAAAAAAAGATGTAAAAAATAAAAATTATGATAGAGAAGAGATCTATACAGAATTAAAAAAATTATTTGTTTTAAGAAAAGCATATATAACAAATCCAGTAAAAAACATTCAAGATAAGATTGTGGAAATAAGAAGATATAAACTATATAAACAAATGTCAGTAGAAGAAGTTGCAAGTGCAGTTAATCAAGTAACTGTAACAGATAAGTTTAAAAGAACAATTCTCAACAAAAATTTAACAAGTTTTCTTGAAGAAGGTTCTAACAATTTAACAAGTGGATTGCCTTTGCCATTTCCGATTTTAACACAAGTATTTAAAGGAATAAGAAAAGGTGAAACTATGGCTTATGCAATGCCTTCTAACTCAGGAAAAAGTAGATTTGCAATTGAATTAGCTGCATATACAGCTTTTGTAAATAAAAAGAAAGTATTAATTATTTCAAATGAAATGTCTGAAGAAAAAATGAAATTATGTTTAATAACAACAATTGTGAATAATCCTGAAATTCAAAAAATTCATGGACAAGAAATTAGCATAACAGAGAATGAAATTTTAGCATTACAATTTAAAGCAGATGATCCTAAAAAAGTAAAGGTAGATGAAGAAGGACATATTTTAAAAGAGAAGGATGAAAAACAAAAAGATTTTATAAAACGATTACAAAAAGAATCAACACAGTTTAATAAAATAATTGCTGTAACAGACTGGATTAGTAAAGAAATTAATAATTCTATTTATTTTATGAATATAACAGATCATACAAATGATGAATTGAAAAAAGTAATTATGAATTATTATTATAAAGAAAAAATAGAATACGTATTTTATGATACATTAAAAACAGATACAGATAATATTGGAAATGCAGAGGAAATAAAGAAAACAGCAACTATTTTATCAAATATAGCACAAAATTTTGAAATGTTTATCTGTTCCTCATTACAATTATCAGAAACATCTACATTACCAATTAATTTAAATATTAACGATTTAGCAGTAAGTAGAACAGTGAAAGAAGTATTAGATACATTATGTTTAATAAAACAAATTAACAGAGAAAATTTACAAGATTATGAATATTCATTAAAAGAAGTAGATGAAACTTATTATGATTTGAAAAAGTATGATGATCCAGATGTAAGATATTATGCTTGTATAGTGGATAAGAACAGAGCAGGTCCAAAACCAAAAGTATTGTTTAGACTAAATTTAGCATATAATAGCTGGGAAGAATTAGGATATTTAAGATTAAAACAAACTAATAATAAATAACGAAAAAGAAATAGTAGTAACGAAAATAAAAAAGATTACTACTATTTTTAACTATATGAAAAAAATATATTCTACTTAATAATAAGTATAATAATAGTATATATAAAATGACTTGTCTAAATCCATCGAATAGTGTCAATATAAAAAAACAAGGTATAGTAAAAAAAGTAAATAAAATCGAAAAAACACAAAGAAAATGACAAATAGTAGAAATATGTAAAATATTGCGATGAAAAGTTCTTGCAAAGTGAACACCTTCATAGTATCATGGAACAGTACGAAAGAAAAAGGAGGATGAAAATGAGAACTTTTTATGGTGGTAAGTTTATTGAAAAGGAAAAATTAATAGAAGCAGGGATTCATTATCCTATAAAATTAGAATATTATAAAAAAATAAATGAAGATCAATTTGTAAAACAAGAAAATGCCAAATTTGGTATTGCAGTAATAAAGACAGAATATAAACCAAATAATACAAAAATAGAAAATAAAGAGATAACATATTTATCAAATGATGAACAGAAAGTAGAAAAAATATTAAAGCTATTTAAAGAAAATGAAGTAACACCAATTTGTGTGGAAGATGTTTTGGCAGATTTAAGTAAAGAGCTGTTTTAAAAATGATTTTGGGGACGGAGAAAAAAATCATCGCTTTTCTAATTTTTAAATTATTTTAATAAAATGTCCAATTTTAGTGATGATTTTTTTCTCCGTCCCCAAAATCACCCAAAATCATCAACAAAAAACTTGCAAAATATATTCTTTTAAGCTAGAATACTATATATGGAAAATAATATAAAAAATAATGGAGGAATTCCAATGGCTGATAAATTAATTATTGTGGAATCACCAGCAAAAGCAAATACGATTAAGAAATTTTTAGGTGGTAGTACAAAGGTAGTAGCATCAATGGGACATATTCGTGATTTGCCAAAATCAAAGATGGGAATTGATATAGAACACGATTTTGAACCAGAATATATAAATATTAGAGGAAAAGGTGATTTAATAAAATCCCTAAAAAAAGATGCAAAACAAGCTAAAAAAATATATATTGCAACTGACCCTGACCGTGAAGGAGAAGCAATTGCATGGCACTTGGCTAAGATTTTAGAAGATGAAAAAGATAAAATAACTAGAGTAACTTTTAATGAAATTACAAAAAATGCTGTACAAAAAGCTATCAAAGAGCCAAGAGATATTGATGTAAATTTAGTAGATGCACAGCAAGCAAGAAGAGTGTTAGATAGAATTGTAGGATATAAAATTAGTCCTGTACTATGGAAAAAAGTTAGGAGAGGATTGTCTGCTGGAAGAGTGCAATCAGTAGCAGTAAAATTAATTGTAGATAGAGAAAATGAAATTGAAAAATTTATTCCTGAAGAATACTGGAATATTTATGCAAACTTACAAGATGAAAAAACAAAAAAAGAATTTGAAGCACATTTTTATGGAAAAGATGGAAAAAAACTAGAAATTCATTCTAATGGTGAAGTACAAGCCATTTTAAAAGATATAGAAAATGCAAAGTATATTGTAAATGAAGTAAAAAAAGGTGAGAAAAAAAGAACACCTGCACCACCATTTACAACAAGTACAATGCAACAAGAGGCTTCAAGAAAATTAGGATTTACATTAAAGAAAACAATGTCTGTTGCACAAGGATTATATGAAGGGGTAAAAATACCTGAAAAAGGAACAGTAGGATTAATTACCTACATGAGAACAGACTCAACAAGAATATCTGAGGAAGCAAGAAGTGTTGCCAAAACGCAAATAACTAAATTATATGGTGAAAATTATTACGAAAACCGATACTATAGAACGAAAAAGGATGCACAAGATGCACATGAGGCAATAAGACCAACATATATAGACATAATGCCAGATAGTATAAAAGATAGTTTATCAAATGACCAATATAAATTGTATAAGTTAGTATATAATCGATTTTTAGCAAGTCAAATGGCACCAGCTGTATATGATACAATGAATGTTAATATTAAGGCAAATGCGTATGACTTTAAAGCAAGTGGACAAACATTGAAGTTTAAAGGATTTATGACTTTATATGTAGAAGGTACAGATACTGAAGAAAAAGAAGAAGAAGGAATGATACCAGAATTAGAAGAAAATCAAGAAGTAAAACTTAAAAAATTAAATCCAAAGCAAAGTTTTACAGAGCCACCTCCAAGATATACAGAGGCAAGTCTAGTAAAAGCTTTAGAAGAAAAAGGAATTGGAAGACCAAGTACCTATTCGCCAACAATTACAACTATATTAGAAAGAAGATATATTGAAAAGGAAAAGAAACAATTATATCCAACAGAACTTGGAAAGATTGTAAATAAATTATTAACAGAAAACTTTACAGATGTCATTAATGTAGAATTTACAGCGAAGATAGAAGATGAGTTTGATGAAATTGCAGAAGGACATGAAAAATGGAAAAAAATGATTCGAGAATTTTATGGACCATTTGAGGCAGAAGTAGAAAAAGTAGAAAAAGAATTAGAACATGTAGAAATGGTAGATGAAGTTTCTGATGTCAAATGTGAAAAATGTGGAAGAATGATGGTATATAAATATGGAAGATATGGTAAATTTTTAGCTTGTCCGGGATATCCTGAATGTAAAAATGCAAAACCAATAGTAGAAACAATTGATGTACCATGTCCTAAATGCGGTGCAAAAGTACAAGTAAGAAAAACAAAAAGAAAAAGAAATTATTATATTTGTGAAAACAATCCAAAATCTTGTGATTATATTTCATGGAATAAACCTAAAAAGGGAGAAAAATGGAATCCAGAAGAAAAGGTAGAATTCGAAAAAGAGAATATTCAAAAAAAGAAAAAAACAACTAAAACTAAGAAAACTACAAAAAAGAAGAAAGAATAATATAATAAGAGGAAAAGAATATGAGAAAATATAAGTTGGAATTAACAGTATTTTTAAGTGGAGCGCTAACAATGATGTTGGAACTAATTGCTGCTAGGATATTATCACCATATGTGGGTAGTTCTAATCTAATTTGGACAACAATAATAGGAATCATGTTAACAAGTATGAGTATAGGATATTGGTTAGGAGGAAAAGTAGCAGATAAAAATAAGGATAATGATATTAATGTATTGTCAGGTTATTTATTAATTTCTGCAATTGCAACTAGTTTTATACCTGTTTTAGAAACGAATTTTATAGAAGCTTTAGCACAGCTTACAGATAATCTTATCTTGGTTGCTATTATATGTGCAACTGTAACATTTGGGATACCAAGCTTTTTATTAGCTACAGTATCTCCAATAGCTGTAAAAATAAAAAATAGTAGTATGGATAGTGTAGGAACAACATCAGGAAAAATATCATCATTGTCTACAATAGGAAGTATTTTCGGAACTTTTTTTGCAGGATTTGTATTGATTCCTAATTTAGGTGTAAGAAATATTATATTAGGATGTTCTATCCTATTATGGATATTATCTATCTATCTATTTAACAAGAAAGATAAAAAATATTATCTTTTTGCTATCATAGAATTAGTTATTATTATTGGGTTAAATTTATTAGGTGGTTATTATTTTAAAAGTGCACATCCAGAAATTATAAAAGATGTAGATTCTGAGTATAGCAGAATATGGGTAAGACAAGCTCAAGCAAACGAAGCCACATATAAAACATTACAGGTAGATACAGGAATAGAATCATATATCAATCAAGAAACTGGGGAGATGGGTGCAAGATATTTATACTATTATGATCTATTTGAATATTATCATAAAGATGCAAAAGATGCTTTGATGATTGGTGGAGCAGCATATACGTATCCAATGCATTATTTAAAAAAATATCAGGACAAAACAATTGATGTTGTTGAAATAGATGAAACAATGACAGAGATTGCAGAAGAGGAATTTGGTTTAGATAAAGAAAATCCAAACTTAGGATTAATTACACAAGATGGGAGAAGTTACTTAAACTACTCAGACAAAAAGTATGATACGATATTTATAGATGCTTTTAAGGGAATGAATGCTCCATTTGAATTGACAACTTATGAGGCTATGAAAAAAGCTTATGACGATTTAAAAGAAAATGGTACAGTAATAACAAATATTGTATCAACATTAGAAGGAAAAGATGCTGAATTTATACAATATGAATATAATACATATAAAGCAGTATTTGACGATGTAAAAGTTTTTAAAGTAAATGCAGATGCACCAAATACTGAAAAACAAAATATAATGCTAATAGGCTTTAAGGGAAACACAGATATTGATGAAGAAAAAGAAGAAGAATATAGTGAATTGTTAAATAGTGAACTTACAGATTTTACAAGTGACAAACCAATTGTTACTGATGATTATGCTCCAATAGGTGATTAGCGTACTTATGATAAAAGTCAAGACAATATAATGAAAAAGTCTTGACTTTTATTAATATATTTGGTATTATATTACTTGCGAAATGCGGGAATAGCTCAGTTGATAGAGCGCTGCCTTGCCAAGGCAGAGGTCGCGGGTTTGAGCCCCGTTTCCCGCTCCAATTTTTGTTTTATTACAAGCAAAATTATATTTTTCTTATAATATAGTCATTTTACAAAAATTGAGACATATACTTTAATATGTGGCGACATAGCCAAGTGGCTAAGGCACGAGTCTGCAAAACTCTGATCCCCGGTTCGAATCCGGGTGTCGCCTCCAAAAAGTTAGCATTTTTTATAATTTGCTAATTTTTTTATTTTTTGAGAAAGTCCAAAAAATACTGAAAAATAAATGGTTTTAGCATTTAATATTTTTCAATATTTTTTAATATTCCTCAATTTTTTTCAGCATTTTTTGTTATTTACTCCCATATTAACACGCAACATTAACACGCAATTTTATTTTTGTCATTTTATCTTTCAATTTCTTCGTAGATATTACTACTGTTTAATAAATCTTTTTTTAGATAATATTCATTTACCTTTTCAATTTCTTCCTTTTTAAATTCATTTAATACATCTGTATATATATTAAGTGTGGTTTTGATATCTGTATGCCCCATTAATCTTTGAAGTACAACTGGTTGCATACCTGCTTCAATACAACGAGTTCCATATGTATGTCTTAAACTATGTGTTGTAATGTCTTTTATTCCCCAATTATATTTTAATATTCTTTTCAATTCCTGATTAACATCAGCTCTATTAGTATACTTCTTATTTTTGGGTTTAAATAAAAGTTTTTCTGGATTTTCTTCAATATTTTCTGCAATTTTCATTTGTTCTACTATATATTCATACAGAGAATCAGTAATAGGAATATCTCTAATTCCCGCATAAGTTTTTGTTGAATCTCCCATTACTGTTTCATTTTTCAAATTTTTAGTAAGTGTTTTATTTACACTCATTCTTTTATTTTTCAAGTCAATATCATAAGTCTTTAATGCTAAAACTTCTCCTATTCTTAGACCAGCATACATTTGTATCAAATAAATATTTTTATATGGAAAATCGTTTATATCTTGATTTATTAGCCAATTAGTAAAATCTTGTTGTTCTTTAACTGTTAATGCTCTAACCTTTTTATCTTTTTTTGAACTTCTTGGTTTAATTACTTCTAACATTGGATTTCTAGATATATAACCTTTGTTCATTGCATATGTAAAAATTTGTCTAAATTCAAAGAATATCTTTTCAATAGAAGAATTACTTAAATGTTTTTTTGAATTTAGAAATTCTTGTATTTCTTCTGCTTTTAAACTATTTATTTTTCGAAAAGCAATAGCAGATTTCTCTATTGATTTGATAACTTCCAATGTTCTAATATATTGAGCATCTGAAATAAGGTTTGTATCATATTTTAATTTTAGATTAGATTTCATTAATTCAGTTAAAGGAATACCATTATGTTCAATGTACAATGAATTTTGTTTTTGGTACATAATATTTTGTAAGTACTGTTTTCCTTCTTCTTGCGTTTTAAAGTCCTTTGTTTTTCTCTTTCTTTTTCCAGTATTAATATCTACTTCATAATATTGAACTGTCCAACGATTTCTACTTTTATTATAATAGACACTCCCCTCGCTATTTCCCTTTTTAGGCATTGACAACTCCTTTCATAAAATTACAAATCTTTTTTTACATATCATTCTTTAATTTCTTTTTTCCATTTTCCAAAATATATAAGCTAAAAGTGTAACAGTTTTTGTTTTACCTATATTTACAGATGGGAAGTCCTCTCTTTTGAAAACTTCATTTGCAAGGTTTTCTCCCATTTTTAAATCTTTTGCAACTTCTTTTACTGTTATATTTGAAAATGGATCATATTCAGAATTTTCTAATGCTTGTAATATTAATTCTTTTTTTGTATTTTCATTCATAATTTAATCAATCCTTTCATTATCATTATTTTCTAATTCAGAATTATGTATTTTCTCATTAAAAACTATATCCTTTTCATAATCTTTATAAAATTCTTCTAATTCTTCTTTTTCCCTTTGTAAAATTTCTTTCATTTCTTCATCAGAATAATTAACCGAACGACTTTTCAATTGACTTTTTAGACATTCTATATCTTTGTTATTCAAACTTTTAAATCCTGCATTTTTATAATCATCATTCGCTATAAAAAAGTTTCCTGCTATGTAATCATAATCAAATATTACATTTGGTTTTAGTCCATCTAATTTACCATTTTCATTGCAAATTAATAACTTATCATAATATGGAATAACCTCAATTAAACCTCCGACTAATTTTTGTTTTTCAATAAGTGTATCTTCAATTTCAACTACTTCTGGATTTCTTCCAGTCCTTTTATACAATACTTTTAATTTTTTCATAGCACATTCCTTTCACAAATTTAATAATCTATAATTTTTAAATTTTTTCCTATCATGTTATAAGCGACACAAGATGTAATGTGTTTTTCATTTTTTAATTCCAAAGCCCTTTCAAAAAAGAACTTATTTTGAGTTACTAAAAAGACTTTTTCTCCATTAGTTTGCTTTAAAATATTTTTTATATAATTACCTATTTGTCTATATGATAGAATAATAAAATAGTTTGATATATCCTTATTCAATACAACTTTGTTATTTATGTCAGTTATAATTAGAGTAGAAAAATTTTTAAAATCATTCATTTCATATAAAATCTTTATTAAGTCATTTTTAGAATTTATTTTTATTCTCATATATGGATTATCTTTTAAAATATTTTGAATATTTATACCAAGAGATTTATTTACAGTTTGCCTTCTCTCTACAATTAATTTGTTGTCATTTTTAGTAATCCAAGTATAATAGTGATCACTTAAAACAAGATAACCCAAAAATCCCTCGACATCTTTACTCAACGATTTTATTAGTTTGATATTAGCAGTAAAAAAACTTATATGTTTAAAATTATAATTGCATAATAGATAGTAACCATTGGCATTTAAACTATAAAGTCTATTTACTATTTTATGAATAGTATTTATATATTGTTTTTTGTAATTACTAAACAAAATTAACTCATAATCAATTATTGTTTCATCTCTTACATAGATTATTTTAATCGCCTTTTTATTAGGAGATTTAGCTAAATATGATATTTTTACTAAATCTTCTTTATTTAATATGGTTTCAGTAATTTGTTTTGTATCTAACTTTAATATTTTATTTTTAGTTCTTATCATATCTATCTACCTCTGATTTTAAATTAATATATAAATAATTTACTAATTCATTATCTAACAAAGATATTTCTTGCTCTTTTAATAAATTTTGAATTTCTATATCTTCATAATTTTTAATGTACTTGTAGATAAAGTATTTATAAAGTTTATTATCTTGTATATGGTTTAAAGCAAATAGGTACTCATCAAAATACTTTTTATAAAATCGTAATTCAGATAATTTTTTATCTTCAATCAAATTAATTGCTTGAATTTCTACCGTATTTATTCCTTCTTGCCATTCTTTAAGTGAAGGTCCTCTACCTAAAATCCATTTAAGTTCTCTTGCTTTGATTATTTTTGTTAGGTAAATATAATTTTTTAAATACTTTTTTATTTTTTCCTTTGTAACTACAATTTTGTTTTCCATAACTTACTCCTTTCAACTATTTATAACCTAGCTAAGTTATCTATATAGTACTATGGAAAATTGGATAAAAACGAAATTATATAAAAGAACGTAACAAAATGTAAATACAACTATTAGAAAGTAATAAAATGTATAAAAAAGTAAATAAGACAAAATGAAAATAGATAGTAATCAAAATACTATCTATTCAAAAATATATTATATTTAATTATTCAAATCTTTTCCTTATATCTTTTTCTATTGAAATATCTATATTCCAATATTGATTTCTTTTTATATGTTCTATTTCTTCATCTGTTACTTTTAAATATTCAAGTAATTTTTTTAATTCTTTTTCATTATCAATATACCTATCAAGTATTATACATTTTTCAGCAGATTTATCAGAAGCAATATATCCATAATATTTATTTGTTGCTTTTTGAGGAAGTTTAACTTGTACTAATACTTTTTCAAAATCAGATTTTTCATCAGTTTCAAATATGAAATAGGCATCATCTTTTTCAGCTTGTAAAGTTCCTGTATATTTCATAAATCTACTAGAATTTATTGAATTAGAAGTTACGCCGTTATAAAAAGTTGCTTTTTGATATGTTAAATTTTCAATTACTATAATTGATATAATAATTGAATTGTTACCAGTATAATACATATATAACTTATCTGTATTAAAAGGATTAATATCTCTTGTTGTTATATGTGTATTTTCTTTGTTAAAAAATCCTTCTACATTTATATCAAATGTATTGGCTAATAATAACAATGTTGTTAAATCTGGTTCTAATGAGCCTTCTTCATACTTATATATCGTAGATTTAGCTTTATTTGTTTTTAATCCTAATTCTTCAAGTGATAAATGTTTTTCTTTTCTTAATTCTCTTATTCTTTTCCCTATATTTATATTGTTAATATCGTACATAAAATTCTCCTCAAATTAATATTATACTTATTCTATCATATTTGGGATTATTTTACAATTGTTATTATTATCATATAAAAAAACCTCCTGTTTAAAAATTTAAAAATATATAATTTGCGAACAAACTGAAAAAAGCGAATAATTTAATGTTCGCTTTTTAATATGTTATATAATATAAATAATTATTAAAGTTCATAAAAGGTATTATTTTGTTTATACAAAATTATTTACAGTCTCACAAATTTTTATTTTTTGATTTTTACACAGTTAACTTTAAACTCTCCTCTTTCTTGAAGTCTAAAAATGTAAAGCTATTCTAAAACTATGCAATTCAGTTCCACGATATGGATAACTATAGTCACGGATACTAGCTGGACGCTCAATAGCCAAAGTTCCATAGCGACCGACCTCTGATAACTCGAGAGGAGGTGTCATAACTCTCCATTGTCCATTCATTGGCATTTCCTGCTAAGTCATAAATATTTTTTATAGAATATTGTTTATTTGAACCTGTTTTTGCTAAATTACCAGTATAAACACCACTTCCTGTTGAATCTCTTACAAATGAATCAGCTTCGCAACTTCCTGTTGCATAGTTTGAATCAATAAAGTTCATGATAGCATCCCATTCTACTCCATAGATTAATGTACTGGTTACAGATGTATATCCATTTTCTTCTGCAAATTGTTTTGATAATTCTACTGCTCCTGTTACTCCATTATAATCATCTTCATGGTTTGTTGTTATTCCTATATCATCCATTTCAGTTCCCCATGGCACATAATTATATACATTTATTCCTTTTTTTACTAATACTGTTTGGGTTGTTGTTTGATTTTCTCTATTTCTTTCTATTTCACATCCAGCTTCATATCTTCCTACATAAAAACCATCATACTGCAATACACTGTTTTTCATTGCAACATATTCACTTAGTTCTGTTGTATATCCCTCAGAATATGGTTCTTCACAATTTTCTAACTTGGATTCTAACTTTCCATTGGAATATCCTTCATAAGTTTTAAAAGCTTCATCTACTTTTACAGGAATCCATACAAATTCATTACCATTTTTATCTATTATTACTAATCCATCTGCAATTGTATTTTCTCCTTCTACCTGTGATACAGCAAATCCTGCTGGTATTGTTGCTGTATCTCCATTTTTATCAGTATATGGTTGGTTTTCTAAATTTGTTGCAGCTTCTAATGCTGTTAACCTTCTTAATTCATCTTCACTTGCTTGTTCTGTATTTTCTTTTGCTTCATTTGCTCTAGTTAATATTCCATTATCTCCTGTCAAAGTTGCAATACTTACTCCCGCTAAAATTAGTAAAACAATGATAGTTATTACTAATGCTATTAAAGTTATACCTTCTTTTCTTTTAAAATTCATTTTCCATCTCTCCTTCTTATGTATTTTATTACAAATATTATTAGTAATTTTAATAAATCTATACTTAATCTTTTGCTTCATTTCTATTTATTTTCTATTGGTTTTCAAATTTATTTTAGCATTAATAATTTATTTTGTCTACTATTTTTGTGAGTTATTTTGTTGTGAGTTAATATATTTATTAGGTTAGTGTAAACTATAATTAATTCAAGCAAAAGGAGCATTTATATGGTAAAATTAAATGTAAAAAATTTATTGAAACAAAAGAAAAAAACAAAATATTGGCTATTCAATCAACTTAATAATGTAGGCAATATTAGTTATACTAATTTTAATAATTTAATAGAAAATAAAACACAATCTATAAAGTATTCTAATATTGAAAAACTTTGTAAAATTTTAGAATGTGAGCCTAATGATTTATTTACAATATCAATTGATAACTAGCTCTTGTTTTTAATAAGAGCTATTATATTTTATTTTCTATGTCTAGTTCATTTTTTATTAAGTAACCAAATAAAAAAATATTTTCTTCTATTACATTTTTTTGTTTATTTTCTATTTCCCAATATTTTTCAAATAATCTTTTTTGTTCTTCATTAAAACTATTATCTATTTTTTCTAATACTTGTAATTTTTCTTTCTTTAAGGTTTTAATTGTTTTTGTTTGAATATCTATATCTTCTCTAAATTTTTCAAATATTTTTAATAATAAAGGAAACCTAGTTTTATCTATTCTATTATATTTATTTGTTCCCATGATTTTATCAATATTTTTTAAAATCTCTTCTGCTTCATCCATTCATTTTCTCCTTGTAATTATATTTAATCCATATTTCTAGTATTTTAATTTAGTTTATTTTTTATACATATTTACTTATTTTCTTATCAATAAATTTGATAACCTTTTAGCATACTCCCTGCTAAATTATATCATAACAAATATTATAAAATCAATAAAAATATTACTTTTTTTAATTATGTAAGAGGTTTAAATGAAAAAATTTAGAGGTAAAAGTAATTGTTATGGTGATTTAATTGAATATTATAGAATAAAAAGAGGATTTTCTCGTGCTGATTTATCTCGTGAAATGGATTTATTAGGAATTCCATTATCAGGAGATGAAATTTATAGAATTGAAAAGCAAAAAATGATATTAAAAGATTTTGAATTAGTAGCCATATGCATAATATTAAATATAGATTTCAAAGAAATAGAAAAAAGAATTAAGAATAATTAGTAATTAAAATTTTGTAAAAACATCATGCTTGAAAATTATGTAAATTAATGTTATAATTATTTTAGTATCATTTTATATAGGGTGTCAAAATTTAATGTTGACTAAGCCCCTTAAAGCATTAAATGCTTGATAAAATTACTTAAAAAGTAGTTTCAAGCATTGCCGAATGCTTGACTTAGTTAATATATGAATTTTGATAATCCCCCTATCAAACTTTCTGTAATTAACTAAACTTTTTTAGTAATTTATCTATGTAAATAGATACGAAATTTCGGCAGAAAGGTTGGTAGAAAAAATGTATACAGGACATTAATTTTTTACAAACCATTTAATATAAATTCAATTTGATGTTCTCTCCATAGTAATATTAAATGGAGAGACTGCCTATAAAAAGGCAGTCTTATTCTTTTTATAAAAGTTTCCAAAATGTATAATTTAAATTTTTCACAATTTTTTCAAACAATTTTTATTTACTATTCTAATAAATTTTCAAAAAAAAGTTTCTATTTTAGATAAAAAAGTTTCCAAAACATATAATTGGTATAATTTGTAATAAATTTAATATTTGCTTATAATATAGACAGGTTGATAGAAGAGTTGTAAAAATTCTAATATAAAGGGGCTTGTTGTATTATGAGTAAATACACTTATTCTACCAACAATGGAGAAATTGAACATTTAAATAAGCAAATTTTTATCTCATTAATGAAATTGGGGTTTAGAATAACAAGTATAGGTACAATTTATTTAAAAAATGTAATTATAACTTGTTACATTAATCAAGATAAAGATTTAACTTATAGTCAGAGCATTAATATATTAAGTAAGGATTTAAAAAAATGTCCTGTATCCATTAAATCCAACATTTCTAAAAGTTTTGAAGTAATAAATAGGGAAAGATATATAAAAAACTTTCCTAAGATATTCAAATATGAAACTGATGAAAGTTCAATTACTCCACTTAATTTATATGAGAGTTTTTCAGCTCTATATCAGCTAAAAAACTCTACTATATAACCACATAATAGAAAAAAATATTTTCTATTATTACAAAAGAAAGATTATATAATAGGTATAGCAGGTATTTAATACCTGCTTTAATATAGAAAAATCATTTTATTTTTTCATCAAATTTACTTTTATCAACACCAAATTTATTTTTAATCCATTTTATTAGCTTATCATATTTATTGCTTAAATCTCTAATAATCTCATACATTGAATTTATTTCAATATCTTTTAACTTAATATTATGTTCTAATTTCTTATTAGTATTTTCTAAATCTTCATAATAGCTAATAGCATTTTTTGCTTTTGATAATTCTATTTTCAAATTATGATTTTCTTCTACTAATAATTTATTTTCTGTTATAACAGGATATAACAGATTTTCTTCAACTGATTTCATTGAAAAAGTTTCATTATTAGCAAAATCCTTCATATTATTATATTTTATTATATTAGATTTTTCTTTTTCTAATTCACTTTTTAAGTTTTTAGTTTCATAAAAATTAGTTAGAATTTTTAGATCTTCTATTTTAAAATGTTTTTGTTTTTTTTCTTTATTTCCTCTTTCTAAATCGAAATTTTTAGACTTAATAAATTCATAAAACCTATCTTGTAAAATTGTGTAGCTATTTTTTTCTTTCCAAAATTCAGAAGAAGATATTTTCCTTATTTTGTTCTTATTTTTATCAACAGAATTTACAACAGGTATAAAGACTAAATGCATATGTGGAGTTTCTTCATCTAAGTGTACAACTGCTGATATAATATTTTCTTGTCCTAAACCTTTATACTGGGAAATAAAATTAAAACTTTCTTGGAAATATCTTTTAGTTTCTTTTTCTCCAATATTATTAAAAAATTCTTTATCAGAAGTAATTAGCATTTCACATACATAGATACTATTTTTATGAATTTGTCCTTTTAAATTATTTTCTTCTTTTAATCTTTTGAATTCTTTTAGATATGTATTTTCTATGGGCTTTTTTAAATGATAATTAAGGTAAGTTTTATTTTTATCAATGTTTTTATTTGAATAACTTTTTTTCTGTCTTTCATTATGTGGAGATATTTGTAACATTTTTTCTTTTGTATACTTTTCATTTCTGATAATGGCATAACTCATAAATATTCCTCCTACATACTTTTACAACAAAAAACTAGGAATGTTTATTTTCCTAGTTAAAAGTTATATTTACTTTTTATAATAGAGTTTTGAAAATAAATTTTCAAAACCTCTATAACACACTATAAAACTTTTTTTAAAAAAAGTTTTTCGTGTGGCAGGGAGAACCCTGCACCCCTTTAAGAGGCTAAAATTAAAACCTGCAATGTAACACACATAAAAATGATAAAATGTTTATATTTAAGTAAAAAATAATCTTTCTATCTGGTTGTCGCCTCCAATTTGAATAAGTTTAGACGGTTATGATAGAGTGTTACAAAACATCACAGATAACCCAATTTATTGAAAATACTGTCTTTGTAAACAGTATTTTATTTTTATAATTAGCACAGAATATCATAGACTATTATAGAAAACTATAAGCATTGCAATAAAATTGCAGTAATTTTTTATAGGAGAATTTAAAAATGAAACATATAAAAAATATTGCTTTAGATATAGGTGGAATTTTCTTTGACCATAGTAAGAAAAACATCGAAAAACTACTGGGAAAAAATTGTGACATTATATATAAACTTGCATATGGAAAAGGTTTTAAAGAATGTTTGCTTGGGAATAAAAAATAATATATAAAAGGTAACCTAGCATTTTACACTATTTTGGAATTTTATGTTTTGACAAACAGATAAAAATATAGTATTATTTAATAGCAAATAATTATTTTATCCTTAAATAAGGGAGGTAATGCGTAAGGCAATTAGATACAAGTTAAATTAAATCCTATCACAGAAATATTATAGATAGGAGGTGATTTAAGGAAAGAAAAATTTATTTTTATAATTACGATTTTAGGAATTTTAATAGGGATAATATCAGATAGTATCACGATTATAAAAACTTTTGAGAAAGAAAATGAAGATGTTGTAATTTATTATAATTGTGAATTTAATTATAAAAGTTGTGTAATATCAATATAAATTTTTGGTGGAAAAATATTTGACAAATACCAAAAAAGATGTTATTATATATTTAGCTTAAGCAAATGTGTCATAGGTCGTATGAGACATATATGTAACTGGTGTGTGTAACTGCAATTACACATACTTT
>CAJFRV010000007.1 GCA_904419495.1 uncultured Clostridia bacterium
ATGAAAAAAAGTCTGTAACACCAGTATTTCTTTAGTGTTACAAACTCTGTAATATTCTGTGGATAACTATTTTTTTATTTTTCTAGTCTGAACAGTAACTATAAATGAGAAAATATATAAATCCATATGTGAAAAAAGATTGAAAGCAAAGGGAATTTGTGCTAAAATATATACTATGTACCCCAATAATGGGGGGAATATTTTTATTAGGAGGTAATAATATGCGGAAAGAAGAGAGAATGCGAGTAGACAAATACATGTGTATAGACACAGTATTATACAATTCACCAAATTTACTACTCGTAGAGACAAGGAGAAGAACAGAAAAGGCAGCCTATATAATCTGTGAAGGATTGTCCATGAGCGTGGATACTAAGTATAATGTCCCCTTAAAGTGGGATCCTTATATGACAATTCCGAATGCAGAAGGATATCCTGAACAAGAAGGAGATATTATTATGATGTATTTTCCATTTGAATGTGCTGGTTTGAAAGAAGCTGGTATAGAATTAGCGGAATACATTAATAGTAACATGAAAGATTATGAAGATATATATATCATAGGACATTCTAAAGGAGGCGTGTGTATAGCCAAGGCGGCTAAATGGCTTAAAAAGAGATGCTTTATGGTATTTGTATCAGCCCCATTCATGGGTACGGTAATGGCAGACGAAAATAAGGTCAAAAGACGCTTAAATACGCCAATAGAGTATGGAATTTATGAGCGGTTTTATAAGCGGCATAAAGTTGACTTAGACATTCGACCTACCGAAGAGCCTTTTAGAAATTGTGATTATTCAGGTGTTGTAAGACACCAATGCGTTAATGTGATTTCTGAAACAGTAAACATACATACACCTATGGATTTGGGATGTAAATATCTTAATCTCCGTATGCATTATACACATGGAGATGGAATTGTAACAGTAGCTACACAAAAAATATTAAGTGTGCTATATTCCAATGTTAGAACTGTGTACATTGATGCATCACACGGGAATTCGCTTTCAAGATACTTGTCGAAGGATGCTGATAAGTATATTATTGCTTAAGGATTTTGTGCCGGATGGGGAGATTTCCCCATTCTGGCACATTTTCTTTACTCAATTATGTCCAATTGGGGACCTTTCTATTTGGGATATTTTTATGTAAAGTACCAACTACAAAAATAATATATATAAATTTATTACATTCCTCAGCTAACATTACATCATAAAGAAAAATTAAATGTATCTAATAGGCACCTCTCAAAGCAGAGTTTGAGATTCTCCTATTAGATACATTAACTTTTTCTAATATGATTTCATTCACATTCGTCATTTCATAAATTTATATATATTATTTTATATGAAGGAAATTTTCTAGAATGTCCCAAATAGAAACGTCCCTAATTGGACAATTAATTAGACATTGTTGGAAATTTTAAAAAAGCTATTGACAAATTCAAAAAAATAGTGTAAAGTATATTAGCATTACATTTTAAAGGAGTCGTTATTTATGGAGAAAAACGTAGAAATCAGTATTTTATGTGATTTATATGGAAAATTATTAACTGAAAAACAATTTGAATTCATAAATGACTACTATAATAATGACTTGTCTTTATCAGAAATTGCACAAAATAATGAAATCACAAGACAAGCCGTTAGAGATATCATCAAAAAGGGGGAAAAAAAGCTTTTTGAATATGAAGAAAAGCTATTGTTTATGAAAAGGATGTTAAAACAAGAAAAAAAGATTGAACAAGTTTTATCAGAATTGACAAAGATTCAAAAAGAATCTTCTGATGAACAAGTAGCTGTTGTATTAGAACATATTAAAAAAGAATTAAATTGTTTAGTTTAAAAAGATGAATGGAGTTGAAAAATATGGCTTTTGAAGGATTATCTTCTAGATTACAAGAAATTACAAGAAAAATTAGAGGAAAAGCAAGAATTACAGAATCAGATTTAAAAGAAATGTTAAGAGAAGTAAAGCTTGCCCTATTAGAAGCTGATGTTAACTATAAAATTGTAAAAGATTTTATAGCAACCATTCAAGAAAAAGCCTTAGGTCAAGATGTCTTGAAATCATTAACTCCGGGTCAACAAGTTGTAAAAATTGTTAAAGACGAATTAGTAGAATTATTAGGTGGACAAACGAGTCAAATCAATTTTACACCAAATCCACCAACTATCATTATGTTAGTAGGTCTTCAAGGTTCAGGAAAAACGACAACAGCTGGAAAATTAGCAAATATACTTAGAAAACAAGGTAAAAAACCACTATTAGTTGCATGTGACGTATATAGACCAGCTGCTATTAAACAATTACAAGTTGTTGGAGCACAGTTAAACATACCTGTTTTTGCAAACGAGAATTCAAAAGATGTTGTACATATTGCAAGACAAGCACTATCTGTAGCTATGTCAAAACTAAATGATGTCGTGATCTTAGATACAGCAGGTAGACTACATATTGATGAAGAATTAATGCAAGAATTAAAGAATTTAAAAGCAAATATTAAACCACATGAAATTTTACTTGTTGTAGACAGTATGACAGGTCAAGATGCAGTAAATGTTGCACAAAGTTTTAGTGATAATGTTGGAATCGATGGAATTATTCTTACTAAATTAGATGGTGATACCAGAGGTGGTGCAGCACTTTCTGTTAAAAAGGTAACAGGAAAACCAATTAAATTTGCAGCAACAGGAGAAAAATTAAGTGATATAGAGGTGTTTCACCCAGATAGAATGGCTCAAAGAATTCTTGGCATGGGAGATATTTTAGCTGTTATAGAAAAGGCTGAAGAATCTTTTGACATGGAGCAAGCAGAAAAGCTTGAAAAGCAATTAAAGAAGAAAGAGTTAGATTTAGATGATTATTTAGCACAAATTAGACAAGTAAAGAAAATGGGATCTTTTTCATCATTATTAAAATTAATTCCGGGCATGAATCAAATAAAAGACTTAAAAGTAGATGATAAGGAATTTGGAAAAATAGAAGCCATTATTTGTTCAATGACAAAAGAAGAAAAACGAAATACAAAATTACTAAATGCAAGTAGAAGACAAAGAATTGCTAAACGGTAGTGGAACAACAGTACAAGATATTAATAAATTCATTAAATCTTTTGAAATGACACAAAAAATGATGAAACAGATGAAAAATAACAAAGGTGGCATGAAAAAATTATTAAATGGAATTGATGAAAATGCATTAAAAAATTTCAAATTTTAAGTTGTTATTAAATTTTTAAATTTATATAAATAAAGTGGGTGAAGGAATGAAAAAAATAAAAAATGATTTTTTTCTCCGTCCCCAAAATCATATCAGGAGGTGAACCAAAAATGGTAAAAATAAGATTACAAAGACAAGGAAAGAAAAAAGCTCCATTTTATCATATCGTAGTTGCTGATTCAAAAACATCTAGAGATGGAAAAATTATAGAGCAAATAGGAACATATAATCCTATGACAGATCCAGTTTCAATTGTATTAGATAAAGAAAAAGTAGAAAAATGGATAAAAAATGGTGCAAAACCAACAGACACAGTTAAAGCTTTAATTAAAAAAGCAAATGCGTAAACAAATAGAAAACTTCGTCTTTTTTGTTTAAGTTAAAATAGGGAAGGAATTCGACTATGGAAGAATTTTTGAAAATTATGATTTCAAATTTAGTAGACAACAGAGAAGCTATTGAAATCAATACAATAGATAATGAAAAGTCTATTACATTTGAAGTAAAAGTAGCCCAAGAAGATATGGGTAAAGTAATAGGAAAGCAAGGTAGAATTGCTCAATCTATTAGAAATGTTATGAAAGCTGTTGCAAATAAAGAACATAAAAAAGCATCAGTAGAATTTATAGGATAATAGGAGTAACCAATATGTTACCAAATTTAGAGATTGGTCAAATCGTTAATACATTTGGGATAAAGGGAATGGTTAAAATAAAACCATTTACAGATGATATTAGAAGATTTGATGAATTGAAAAAAGTATATGTCGAAAAAAAAGGCAATCAAGTAGAATATGAAATTGAAGAAGTAAAATATCATAAGGATATGGTACTAATAAAATTTAAGGGTATAGATAAGGTAGAACAAGCAGAGTTGTTACGAAATAGTTATTTGAGTGTTTCTAGAGATTCTGTAGAAAAATTAGAAGAAGGAAGATACTATATTGTAGATATGCTTGGACTAGAGGTATACTCAGATGAACAAGTTTTATTAGGAACTTTAGAAGATATATTCAATACTGGTAGTAATGACATATATGTTGTAAAAAACAAAGAAGGAAAACAAATTCTTTTACCAGCTATACAGGATGTAATTAAACAAATTGATATGGAAAACAAAAAAATCATTGTGCATTTACTTCCGGGATTAATATAAAAGGAGTATTTTATGAAATTTGATGTTTTAACACTATTTCCAGAAATGTTTGAACTATTAAATCAAAGTATTATTGGAAAAGCAATTGAAAAAGATCTAATAGATATTAAATTAATCAATATTAGAGATTTTTCAAAAGATAAACATAAAAAAGTAGATGATACACCTTATGGCGGTGGAGCTGGAATGATAATGAAACCAGATGTAGTATATGATGCATATCAATCTGTAAAAGACGAAAATGCAAAAGTTATCTATATGTCCCCACAAGGAAAGCCATTAAATCAAAAAAAGGTAGAAGAATTATCAAAAGAAAACCATTTAATTATACTTTGTGGGCATTATGAAGGTATTGACCAAAGGGTACTTGATAAAATTGTAGATGAAGAAATATCAATAGGGGACTATGTATTAACCGGAGGAGAAATCCCAGCAATGGTGTTAATTGATAGTGTTAGTCGATATGTAAAGGGAGTTTTAAAAGAAGATTCTATTAAAGAAGAAAGTTTTTCAAATGGACTTCTAGAATATCCACAATATACAAGACCAGAGGTATTTGAAGGAATGAAGGTTCCAGAAGTATTACTTTCAGGACACCACGAAAATATAGAGAAATGGAGAAAAGAAAAGTCTTTAGAAATGACAAAGAAAAAAAGACCAGATATATTAAAATAAATTAATTTTAGTAAGGGTTATCATATATTCACAAGGGTAAGAGACATATCTTGTCCTAGTAGGAATACCCAAGGGAAAGATGTGCCTTGAGAATAAAAATACAATAAGGAGAATATGTTATCAAAGGTCAACAGTAAATTACAAGGGGAGGGAACATACCTTAACCCAAGTAGATTTGACCTAAAGGTAAGGTGTGTCCCCTGACAATAATAAGGAAAAGGAGGAAATTCTAAAATGGATATTATAAAATCAATTGAACATGAACAATTGAAAAATAAGATACCAGAATTAAAAGTTGGTAATACAGTAAAAGTGCACGTAAGAATAAAAGAAGGAAACAAAGAAAGAATCCAAGTTTTTGAAGGAATTATTATAAAAGTACAAGGTGGAGGAGTTAATCAAACATTTACAGTAAGAAAAAATTCTTATGGTGTAGGTGTTGAAAAAACATTTTTAGTACATTCTCCATTAGTTGAAAAAGTAGAATTAGTAAGAGTAGGTAAAGCAAGAAGAGCAAAATTATACTACCTAAGAGATAGAGTAGGTAAAGCTGCTAAGACTAAAGAACAAGTTGGAGCAAGAATTGAAGATAGAGAAATTACTATTAAAGAAGATTTAGTAGAAGAACCAGCAGTAGAGGAAGCTCCAGAAGAAGCACCAGCTGTTGAAACAGAAAACGTAGCTGTTCAAGAAACAGTTGATACAGTTTCAGAAGAAGTTGTTGAAGAGGTTAAAGAAGTAGAAGAACCTAAAAAAGAAGAAAAAGTAGAAGAAGCTAAAGCTGAAGAACCAGCTAAAAAAGAAGAAGTAAAAGAAGATTCTAAAAAAGCTGAATAAAAATAAGAAAATATTAATTAAGAAAGTTGAATTTTGAAAATTAAGTGATTTCAAGATTCAATTTTTTTGTTTGACATAAAATATAAACCATGATATAATTCGCTACATAGTAACTTATAGTAAATTCAACCTGTGTAAAGATTTTAGGAGGTATGAAAATGAAAAAACGGTTGGTTTTAATGGTAGCGGTAATAGTTTTTGTGGTGGCAATTAGCTCAGCTAAAAAGGTAGAAGAAACAGACTTAAATATACTACAAGAAAATATCGTTGTAAAAAAGGATTTTCGGGTGGTAGCTGATGTTAACGACTATCCAGAAGTACAAGAAGTAAAGGCGGGTAAAAATGAACGAAATATAGAATATGACAATCTAGACAATACAGAAGTTTTACCAAAAGTAAAAAAACAAAATTACTGCAAAGCATATGCTGAAGCATTATTTGATGGGTTCAAGATGCCCTCAGAAGAAGCATATTTACTTATGCAGGAACATGAGAGCAATATTGAGAGTGAGCCTAGATTTGTGATTGATGAACTAGAAAATATTCACATCATATGGACTAATGAGGAAAGATTTCTTGTGGTCGATAATAAAGAAACGAATATAAATGTTTCCAGTTGTATTTATCAGGAGACATTACCAGTTCTACCAAAGGATATAGAAACACTTCAAAAAAACCACAGAGAGGTTGAGGTAAGCTTCGGGATAGCAGAAGAAGCATATCTTGAACAATTAACAGATACTCTTATAGAAAAGGGACTGGATGCTAGACAAGGTTTGTGGGATGTTCGGTTCTACAATCACGATGGATCTGTTGTAGCAGTATTTAGTCTGACAGAAGGCGGAGAGTTATATGTGAACGATACTCCAGCCAAGTTACTGTTAGATTGATAATTAATTATAACCACGTGTAAAACGCAATGAAAAGTTTCTTAGAGTTAGATACTCCAAGAAACTTTTTTCATAGAAATAATATCAATAAATATTGGTGATGTCAATAAAAAATAAATATTTTTACTAAAATAAAATATAAGAAAAAAGAATTAAACAGATTTCTTTAAAGCCTTGTTTTTCAATATATTCCTTTGTTTGTAATTTCCGAAAGTATCTAACTAAAGGAGAAATATAAAGGAGGATAAAAAGTGAAAACAAAAGAATTTAAGGAAAACAAAGGAATTACATTATTAATATTAGTTATAACCATTATCATATTATTAATTTTAGCAGGGATTACAGTAAATGCTATAACAGGAAACAATGGATTAATAAGAAATGCAGGAAATGCAAAAGAGCAATCTGAAATTGATAATGAAAAGGAAATTGTAGATGTATCTACAGTACAAGTTATGGGAGAAAATAAATATGGAAATATAACTAAGAGCGATTTACAAAATAAATTAGATGACCATACAGGTCAGGGAAAAACAGAAGTATTGCATGATGGAAAAGATACCCTATATGTGTATTTCATAGATACAAATCGATATTATACAGTAGATATGGACGGAATAGTAAATGGACCTGTAATGGCTGATAGATCAGAAGATAAACATCCGGGAGATATTACAAAAGATGAAGATGGAAATGAATTATCAGGGGATACAAAAGATGATGCTTATCAAATTAATTGTATAGAAGATTTATGTGCACTTTCTAATTCTTGTAATAAAGGGACGACATATCAAAATAAATATATTGTGTTGACAAAAAACTTGGATTTTAAATCAGATTTATCATATATCAATGGTCAAATTATAACAGAAGGAAATATACCAAGTTGTAATTCAATAGAAGAATTAAAAGAAATTTTAACGACAAATAATGGATTTTATGCAATTGGTATGACATCAGCATATCCTTTTTATGGAGAATTTGATGGACAATATCATCAAATTATGAATTTATATGAAAATTTTGAAGATCTTGATGCACTTGTAGGATTATTTGGAAATTCATTTAGACGGAGCAATAATAAAGAATATAACAGTAGAAGGAGAAATAAATGGCGATGATTCTGCAGGAGGTATTTCTGCAAATGGAGCAGGAGTAACTTTTATAAATTGTATAAATAAAGTAAATGTAAAAAGTGGGAGGTTTATTGGTGGTATTGCTGGAAGTGCATATGAAGGAGGTAAATTTATAAATTGTATTAATTATGGAAAAATTGAAGGTGGGCAATTTAATGCAGGAATACTAGGTTGGGATTGGAGCAAAAATTCTACTATATGTAACTGTATGAATGCGAATAATGCTATAGTAGCAATTACAAGAAATATTTATACTAATGATACTATTAAATTATTTAATACAATTAACATTGGAAATTGTACAAATATGGTTGTAGGAAGTATAAACAAAGTCAAAAATTGTTTTAATTTACAAGGAAGTACTAGCTCATCTGGTAATACTGCAATTATAGAATATAGCGAAGAAAAAATGAAATCAGAAGAATTTGTTAATGAATTAAATACATTTATCGAAACAGGAGGAAATGACTCAAACATTGATACAACAGGGTGGGCTAAGTGGATATATAATGAAAACGACTTTCCGACACTAGATGTCAAGACAACTTGGAATGGTACAGAATGGGAAACAATAGACTAGTGAGAAGTTTATAAAAATACTATGAGCTTATAACTTAAAATACAAAAAGGAACTTTATATTTTAAAGTTCCTTTTTGTATTAAAAATGTCCCAAACAGAAACGTCCCCAATTGGACAAAATTGACTACTATGCAAATATATCTTCCATTGCATACATACCATGTTGCTTGTTTACAATAAATTCCGCAGCTCTTAAAGCACCTTCTGCAAAGACATTTCTAGAATAACTTGTATGCTTAATTTCAAAGGTTTCAAAATTGCCAATAAATTGAACGCTATGTTCTCCAACAATATTTCCACCTCTAATAGAAGATATACCAATTTCATTTTTATCTCTTTTTTCATGTTTGTCATGTCTGTTGTACTCACAATGAAGGGTATTACCTAAAGATTCATTAATGCTATCTGCTAACATTTGTGCAGTACCACTTGGACTATCGACTTTTCTATTATGATGTGCTTCAATGATTTCAATGTCTGTATTCTTTAAAAGTGGTGCAAGCCAAGTAACAATCTTTTTCATAATCATAATGTCAAAAGACATGTTGGCAGATTTAAAAATAGGAATTATTTGACTTGCCTCTTCTATTATTTTATTTTCTTCTTCTGTAAATCCAGTTGTTGCGATGACGATTGGTATTTTATTTGTTTTTGCATAATCTAATATCGTTAAAGTTGCTACAGGAAGAGAAAAATCGATAATAACATCTGGTTTTACATTGATTTTTTCTACTTCTGTAAAAATAGGAAACTTAGAATCAGAATAACTAACTTTATCAAATCCACCTATTACTTGCATATTTTCACTTTCTTCAATTAATTCACATACAACATTTCCCATTTTTCCATTACAACCATTTACAAATACGTTTAACATTTAATTACCTCCATTTTTATTATAATTGTTTATTATAGGATTTTCTATATATAAAAAGTCAATGTTTTTCATATTAATTTAATTTATCTAATTCTTCAATTAATTTTTGCTCTTTATCACTCGTCATTTTGGTAAGTGGCAATCTAGGAATTCCAAAATCAAATCCAATATGATTTAAAGCAGCTTTAACAGGAATTGGATTTACTTCAGAGAATAAAGCTTTTACCAAAGGTAAAGCATCTAATTGCATTTTTGTAGCTTTTTCGATATTACCGTCAAAAAAGTTTTGGACCATGTCATGCGTATATTGTGGTTTTACATTTGATAAAACAGATATGACACCAAGACCACCTAATGATAATACTGGCAATATTTGATCATCATTTCCAGAATAAATATGTAAGTTATCTCCACATAAATGAGCGATTTCAGCTATTTGCGATAAATTACCACTTGCTTCTTTAATAGCTATGATATTGTCAATTTTAGATAATTCTAAACAAGTTTCTGGTAAAATATTGACACCAGTTCTACTTGATACACTATATAGTATAATTGGTAAAGATACATTTTCAGCAATTACTTTATAGTGTTCAATTAATCCTTTTTGTGTACATTTATTGTAATAAGGAGTAACAATTAAAAGACCATCAACACCAAGAGCTTCTGCTTTTTTTGAATTTTCAATAACTTTCATAGTATTGTTACCACCAGTACCTGCAATGATAGGTACTCGTCCATTAGCTGTTTTAACGGCACAAGAAATTGTAGCATCTTTTTCTTCTTCCGTCATAGTTGAAGATTCTCCTGTCGTCCCACATACAATAATAGCATCTGCGCCATTTTCAATTTGAAAATTGACAAGTCTTTCAAATTCCTTAAGATTGACACCGTTTTCATCAAAAGGTGTACTAATAGCTGTTCCACAGCCTTTGAATAAAATTTTTTTCATAAAATCACCTGATTTTCTTTATAATAATAGATAAAAAATATACTCATATTTTTTATACATTGCCATTATATTATAAAAATTACAAAATGAGAATAGAAATAGAAAAAGTTTGTTAAATTGATAATGATTTATTGACAAAGATAGGTAAACTATATATAATGACCAAAATTGGGATGTTGAATCATATTTATAATAGGAGGTATGTGTATGAAATGTCCAGTATGTAAAGATGTCACGTTGCTAATGTCTGAAAAGAAAGGGGTAGAAATTGACTATTGTCCAGAATGCAGAGGTATTTGGCTTGATAGAGGAGAACTTGAAAAATTGATTGAAAAAGAAGAAACATATAACAGAGAGCATTATGAATATAAACATGAAAATAAGGAATATCGTAATGATAAGTATGATGATAAATATTCAGAAAGAAATCATTATCATGACGATTATGATGACAAATATTATAAAAATGGTAAATATCCGCATAAAAGAAAGAGAGAATCATTCATGGGAGAAATTTTTGATATCTTTGGAGGAGATTAAGAAAGCAAAAAATCAGGTAATAATACAAGAATGATATGCGTTAACGAAAAAAACGTTTCTTATAACATAGGAAACGTTTTTATTTGTATAGAATAATTAAAAATAATTTTAAAATCGTATGATAAGTAAACTTAAAAATACATAAGCATAACGAAAAGTTTTTTTCATAAACATCCTAGATTTTAGAACTTCAAAGGTTTCAGAAGTAGCACAATACTTATCAACAAAAGTTAAAATAAGTCCTTCAATAGAAGTCGGAAATTTCATGGTTACTGGCCACATATGTGTTATGATCATATCTTTTTCTTTTTGTGTTAAATCAAATAATTTACTAGCATTTTCGCAAGCGAGTTTACCATGTGTAAAAGCATGTAAGCCTTTTCTATCGGGTTGTCTAATGCGCCAATCATACAAGAATAGATCGTGTAACATAGCTGCCTTTGTAGCAGATATATAATCTAATTTATATTTTTTGCATATTAGATAACAATAATAAGAAACCATATAACAATGATCAAAACAAGTGGTTTCATAGTGTTGTCTAAAATTTTTCATTTCTTGTACAGTTTCATTACTGATAATATCTTTAATGATATTTAAAAATTCTTTATTGCTAATAGGTGTATTAAAATCATTCGTATTTTTCTTCATATATAAATCCCCTTAATATAGTATGTTTCATAAATTCATTATACCATAAATAATAAATTTAGTAAATGAATTTTTTCTTAAGTTATTGAAGGCTTGAGTAAATTATATTATAATACATTTAATTAATCATACAGTAAAATGATAGAGAAGAAACAAGATGTTGCAGAAATAGTATATTTATAGGATAAAAGGAGGAGAAAAAATGAATCCATTATTATTTGGAATAGGATCAATTTTTATATTTTTAGTAGCATTATTAATAGCAATGATATTTATATATATGAAACATAACAAAAATGGTGACAATAATGGAAATACAAATACTAACACATATGTTTCAAGTGATGATATAAGTATTAGTGAAGATGAAAAGCATGATGATTTCATAAAATCAATTCAAGTTGTTAATGATGAGAGAACAATCCTTGGAACAGTTATTATAAACGGAATTTCTCAAGAAGTATCCATGGAAAAAGAAGGAGATGGATATATATATTATTTGGGAGATAAAATTATCGGCGGATATGACCCAGATGTTATGGGAGATGATTTGATTGTTTTTAGGGAAAATACATTAGAAAATGAACTTTCAGATGAAATAAAAGATGCCATTGAACAAGTAATAGAGGAAAATAGAGAAAAGGAAGAAGAAAAGCAAGAAAGAGAAAGAATAGAACAAAAAACTAAAGAGAAAAATGTATATGAACAAGAATTAGGATATCAAAAAACAATTGGACAAGAGAATAATAAGAAAAAAGAAATACAGCTACAAGAAACGCAAAAAAGAAGAGAAGAAAATTTGAAACAGCAAAGAGAAACAGAACAACAATTAAAAACAAAACAAGAAAAAGTAGAAAATAAAGTAAATGATATCAATATTAAGCAAGAAGTAAATATGGATACAATGGCGACAGACATGGATACAATAGGAAAAAGACTAGAAGAAGCAGGAAAAATAAAAGGCGATGAAAAAGAAGGAAAATTAGCTTTTGTAGAATCAGATGATTTGAAAAAATTAAAAAATGAAAAAGGAGAAAGTCTTCAAGGACATGAATCAAGATATGAAGCAGTGCTAATTGATAAAAAGGGGAATGTAAGAGATTTAAATCTAGAAAATGATACGCAAGAAGGTAATAACCCTATGGAAAGTAATTATCAAGTTAAACAAAATAAAAATGAAAATGTAGAAAAAGGGGATGTATTAACTAGATTAAAAATTCAAGGAGAAGAAACAATAGGAATAGAAAATGGGCAATATGGAGAAATAGAAGTTTATCATTCGCATAATAAGACAATAGGAGGAGAAGGTGTAGAGGGAAATAAGAGCTTAGATAGACAATTAGAAACGAAGAATTCTAAAAATGCAGTAGAAGGCCCAGATCAAGCTATGCAAAAATTAGCACAAAAATATCAAGATGGATATCGATCAGTAGAGGAAACTTATCAAGAAGCAGAACAACATGAGGATGTATCTGGAGAACCATGTGATGAATTAGAAGTAGAGGATATTGATGGAGATCCAAATACTATATCACATAGTCATACAGATGACATTATTGCTAAATTAATGCAAAACGGAGAAATCAATGATAAGTTTACGGAAAGAGAGATTAGAGAAAGAGTTGAAAGAGAATGGAATCAAAAAGAAGAAGATATGAGTAAAGAGGAATTTCAAAAAAATATCGAACAAGATATCGAACAAGATGCTGCAAATATGCGTGGGGAAAGAGGATTATAAAATTTATTAAAAATATATTAAATTTTATTAAAAAAGTTGCAATATTTTGCCATTAATAGTATAATATAAAAGGTAATATAATAATATATAGAAAGTATTATTAAAAGAGAGGTAAAGAAATGGATTATTTATATATACTAAGAGAAGCTTTAGTATGGACAATAACAATATTCTGGTTATACCAAGTTGTCATTAGTTTATGTTCTTTAGTTAAATTAAAAGATAAACCTTTAAAGGTTAATAAGGAACACCGATTTATGGCAATTATACCGGCACATAATGAAGAAGCCGTAGTAGGAAATTTAATTGAGAGTTTAAGAAATCAAACATACAATAAAGAATTATATGATATCTATGTTATAGCAGACAATTGTACAGATAATACAGCAAAAATTGCAAAAGAAGCAGGGGCTATTGTATATGAAAGATATGACGAAACTAAAAAAACAAAAGGATATGCCTTAAATTGGTTTTTGCAACAAAAAATTAAAGAAAATGCTCCATATGATGCTTTCTTTGTGTTTGATGCAGATAATATTGTTGATAAAAATTTCATAAAAAATATGAACAAAAAACTATGTCAAGGTGAAGATGTTGTACAAGGATATAGAGATATTAAGAATCCATCTGATAATTGGATAACAGCAGGATATGCAATCTTCTATTGGCAAATGCATAGATTTTATCATTTAGCTAGATACAATATAGGATTATCACCATTATTAAATGGTACAGGATTTATGGTGAAATTTGATGTTATTAAACCACAAGGATGGGATACAGAAACATTAACAGAAGATATAGAATTTTCATTAAAAAGAATTATAAAAGGTAAAAAATTAGGTTGGGCAACAGATGCAATTGTATATGATGAGCAACCAACAGGATTTAAACAAAGTTGGTCACAAAGAAGTAGATGGACGGTTGGGCACATTCAATGCATAAAGAAATATACGAAAGATTTAGCAATTGCAGCAAAAGAAAATAAAAAGATGATTAATATTGATGGATTATTATATATTGTTGGAAGTATTCCAATGTTTATTATAACAATTACATTATTATTAACAAATTTCATTATGTATAATTCTGCTTCTATTACAACAGCTGAATTAATCAAAAATGTGTTATTCTATTTAGTACCAACGTTCATATTACCAATATTAGTAGGAATATTTGCAATGTGGCTAGATGGAAGAAAAATAAAGCCAATGGCTAAAGGATTACTTTGTTATCCACTATTTTTACTAACATGGATATTTATTAACTTTAAATGTTTATTTATAAGAAACACATCATGGGAGAAAATCAACCATGTAAGAAGTATAAAAATATCAGATGTTTCTAATGGTAAAACACAGACGGAAAAAGAATTAATTTAATAGTAAGTATAAAATATAAGTGGACGTTTAAAATGTTATTAAAAATGACAATTAGAAAATGTTCCACTTATTATTTATTATTGCAAAAATTCAAAATAGTATAGGAGAAAAAAATGGAAAATTTAAAAAAAATGAACAAAAAATATATACATATAGGAATTATTGTATTGGGAATTATATTTATATTTTTATCAGCTTTTCATGAAAACATATGGTTTGATGAAAGCTATTCTGTAGCAATTGCAAAACATGATTTTGGTGATATATGGACAATTACAGGAAATGATGTCCATCCACCTTTATATTATTGGATGTTACATATTGTTTGGATGATTTTTGGAAATAATGTGATTGCATTTAGACTATTTTCAGTTTTAGCAATTGCAATATTAGGTATTTTAGGGTATACACACATTAGAAAAGATTTTGGCGAAAAAGTAGGAATCTTATTTTCATTTTTAATATACTTTTTGCCAGTCATGTGTACATATAGTCAAGAAGTTAGAATGTATTCATGGTCATGTTTAATTGTTTCATTATTGGCAATTTATGGATATAGATTATATAAAAATATCAAAGAAAAAGCAGAATTAAAAATACAAAATAAAAATCTAATTTTATTTGGAATTTTTAGTATAGCAGCATGTTATATTCATTATTATGCACTAGCAGTAGCAGGAATTGTAAATTTCTTTTTGTTAATTTATTTCATAAAAAATAGAAAAGATAATACAAAAATATTCAGAAACTTTATTATATTAGCTATTATACAAGTTATATTATATATTCCTTGGCTATTATATTTAAAAGGACAAGTGGCACATGTTGGTGGAGGATTCTGGATAAGCTTTGGTGTTAGTACATTTGTAGAAATACCAAGTTTCCAATTTAGAAGACAACTAGATACTAATTTTGTTTTTGATGCAAATACAATTATTGCATTAGTAGCTGCAATTGCAATGTATGTATATATTGGCTATAGAATGTATAAGGCTAAAAAAGAAAAAGAAGAAATGAAGCCGGGAGTATTTGCTTGGGTTTTATATCTACTTGTTATTATAGCGGTTATCATTATATCTTTATTAATGAAACAATCTATATTATTTGCTAGATATTTATTAGTTATTACTGGTTTATATGCATTTGGGCTAGCATTTTTTATGGCAAAAGAAAGAAGAAAATGGATAACGATTATGATATGTGCTGTTATTTTTATTTTAGGATGTATTAGTAATATTACAAATATAATGATTAACTATGATAATAGTAATATGAAACAAATTGAATATCTAAAGGAAAATATTGAGCCAGAGGATATTATTGTATATTCCAATATAGGAAATGGTGGAGTGATAGCAGCCTTTTTCCCAGATAATAAGCAATATTTCTATAATGGTGCTTATTGGGATGTAGAAGAGGCCTATAAGGCTTATGGACCGGGAATGGAAACAATATATAATTATGAAGATATATTAAAAGATTATCATGGAAGAATTTGGTTAATTGATTCAGAAAATTGTGGATTATATAATGAATTTCCAAAAGAGGGAACAAAAACTATTGTAGAACCAATGGAATTTAAAACCAAATATCAAAATTATATATATACAATTGTTTTATTAGAAAAAGAATAAGGTAGAAGGATAGTATAAAGATGAAAAAGAATATCAAAGTAAGAGCCTTCATTATGAATATGATAACGCTTGTCATCTTAAGCGTTGCCGTATACGTTGCATATCAATTTTATCAGAAAAATAACTTCAATGATTTTATACGAAGTGAAGCAAAAATGAATACTTCTGAATTTAAAAGAGATAAAGAAGAAACATATTCAGATGTTAGTAGTTACAAAATTACTTCAAATGAATTTAATGATGCGATGTTTTCTAAAGAAGTTAAAGTAGAAAAAAATACACCATATAAAGTAACTTGTATGATAAAAACAAAAGGTGTACAAGCAGATAAAAATGTATCAAGTATAGGTGCACAAATTTCTATCTCTGATACAGTAGAAAGATCTGTAGCAATTAGTGGGGATAGTGATTGGCAGGAAGTAGAATTTATATTTAATTCTAAGAATAGAGATACTGTAGATATTGCTTTTCGATTAGGAGGAACAGGAGGATATGCAAAAGGTGAAGCATGGTTTTCTGATTTTAAAATACAACAAGGAAAAGCAGAAGAAGACAGTAATTGGAAATTTGCATGTTTTATATTTGAAAATACAAATGTAAACATTAATAACAAAGAGATTGATATACAAGTGACAAGTAATGATATAACAGATATTAAAAATACAATTGCAAGATTTGAAAATTCATGTCAAGATTTATCAGAAGGAAAAATGACAGCAAAATGTGATGTATATGAAATACAAGCACCAATTACATCTTTGTCATATGACGAAGAGTTTGGATATTATGTAGCACCAGAAGATATAGAAAATCAAATAAAGGATATTATCAATCAAAATAATTACGATCATATATTTGCCGTTGTAAGATTAGGAAATGAGGAATATGAAAATGATATAGAAATAAAAGATTGGATTGGATTAGGTTCGATGGATTATTATGGTATAGGATTTTCAAATATTCGATTGCCAAATAGTTCAAAAAGTTATATATATAAATATGACAGAAGAGTTAATCGATTTCCAGAAGAAGTATTCTTACATGAATTTTTGCACTCTTTAGAAAGAACAGCAAAAGAGTATGGATATAATATCCCAGAATTACATGATTACAAAACGTATGGATATGAAAACGAATATTTAATAGGTCAAAGAGAGTGGTATAAAGATTATATGAATCAAGAAATATATACGTCAGATGGATACATAGGATTACCAAACAATATATATATGCTAAAACCAGCTAAAAGATCCAATTTTGAATATGCATTTGAACTAGAAGTATACAAAGAACCACAAAATATTATAGAAGAAATTAGAGGAATTTTTGATAACCTATTTAGAAATATAAAATTAATACTAGGAAAAGTATAAATGTCCAATTGGGGACGTTTCCGTTTGGGACATTTTTTATTGAATAGGAAAAATTACTTTTTCCTATTCAATAAAAGAATAACATTGCACAGAAAAATTGCTATGCAATTTTTCGCATCGACAAATCTTTATGCTTCTTCGAGAACTTAAATATATATAGTTAAATTAGAAAGGGAGAAAAAAGTTCTCACGAAGCGAGATTTGTCCTGCAAATGAAGAAATACAATGAATGGACAATTATATAACAATAAAGCTGAATGGGAGGAAACATGAAAGTATCAGAATTTAATTATGAATTACCAGAAGAATTAATTGCACAAACACCATTAGAAAAAAGAGATGAATCTAGATTAATGATTTTAGACAAAGCAAACCAAACCATTGAACACAAAACTTTTAAAGATATAATTGAATACTTAGAGCCGGGAGATTGTTTAGTGAGAAATAATACAAAAGTAATACCTGCTAGAATTTATGGGAAAAAAGAAACAGGAGCGAAAGTAGAATTTTTATTATTAAACAATATAGAAGGAGATATTTGGGAAACAATTGTAAGACCGGGGAATAAACTTCATGTAGGGACAAAAGTCATATTTGGAGAAGGTATATTGATTGCTGAGATTTTAGAAATCATGCCGGGAGGAACAAGAAAAGTCAAATTTTCATATACAGGTATATTTAATGAAATATTAGATAAGATTGGGCTAATGCCACTACCTCCATATATTCACGAAGAATTAAAGGATAATACACGATATCAGACAGTTTATGCAAAATATGATGGTTCGGCAGCAGCACCAACAGCAGGACTTCATTTTACACCAGAGTTACTAAAGAAAATAGAAGAAAAAGGTATAAAAATTGCCAATGTAACTTTACATGTAGGAATAGGGACTTTTAGGCCTGTAAAAGAAGAAAATGTAGAAAATCATGAAATGCATACAGAACATTATTACATTAAACAAGAAGATGTTCAAAAAATTAATGAAACAAAAAGACAAGGAAAAAGAGTTATTGCAGTAGGAACAACTTCTTGTAGAGTATTGGAAACAATTGCAGATGAAAACGGATTGGTAAAAGAAACGGAAGGAGACACAAGTATATTTATTTATCCGGGATATCATTTCAAATGTTTGGATGGATTAATTACAAATTTCCATTTACCACAATCTACTCTATTAATGTTAGTTTCAGCATTAGCAGGAAAAGATTATATTATGAAAGCATATAATGAGGCAGTAAAAGAAAAATATCGATTTTTTAGTTTTGGAGATGCTATGTTTATTAAATAAAATATACAGGGAGGAAATATGAAACCAGCAGTAACATATGAACTATTACATGAAGATAAAACTACAGGTGCAAGAAGAGGTGTTATTCATACACCTCATGGAGATATACAAACACCAGTATTTATGCCGGTGGGAACACAAGCAACAGTAAAATCTATGACACCAGAAGAATTAAAAGAAATGGTAGGAGCACAAATTATATTATCTAATACTTATCACCTATATCTGAGACCGGGACAAGACATTGTAAAAGAGGCAGGAGGATTACACAAATTTATGAAATGGGACAGACCAATTCTTACAGATAGTGGTGGATTTCAAGTATTTAGTTTGGGAGATTTAAGAACCATTTCAGAAGAAGGTGTAGAATTTAAATCACATTTAGATGGAAGCAAACATTTCTTTTCACCAGAAAGTGTTATGAAAACAGAAGAGGACTTAGGTGCAGATATTATTATGGCTTTTGATGAATGTGTAGAATATCCGGCAACTTATGAATATACAAAACAATCTATGGAAAGAACAACAAGATGGGCAAAGAGATGTAAAGAAGCTCATAAGACAGAAAATCAAGCTCTATTTGGAATTATACAGGGCGGATTTTATGAAGACTTAAGAAAACAAAGTGCAAAAGACTTAGTAGAACTAGATTTACCGGGATATGCAATAGGAGGTATTAGCGTAGGAGAACCTAAAGAAGAATTTTTAAAAATGCTTCGATTTACAACACCATTAATGCCAAAAGATAAACCTAGGTACTTAATGGGTGTTGGAACACCAGATTATCTAATAGAAGCAGTGATGGCAGGAATTGATATGTGTGATTGTGTTTTACCAACTAGAATTGCAAGAAATGGAACTGCCATGACATGGAATGGAAAAGTAGTTGTCAGAAATGCAACTTATGAAAGAGATTGGAATCCATTAGATGCAGAATGTGATTGTTATACTTGTAAAAATTATTCAAGAGCATATATCAGGCATTTAATAAAAGCAAATGAAATTTTAGGTGTAAGATTATTGTCAATACATAACTTAAGGTTCTTGACTAATTTAATGGAAAAGGTTAGAATAGAAATAGAGAAAGATAATTTAGAAAATTTTAAAAATGCGTTCTACGATCAATATGGCTATGGAAAATAGGAGGGATACAAATGAATTTAATTGATGAAGATTTTAATGCAAAGAAAGAAGTGGACCAAACAAAAAAAATTACAAGGATAATTATTGTGGCAATTATTTTAGTGATTATAGCAATTGCGGGCATATTTGCATATATGCTATACTTACAAAGCTTAAATTTAAAAGTTATAGTAAATGATCAACAAAATGCAGATATAGCTAATTTATTGGTATTTGAAAATGATGGAACAATATATGTACCAGTTAGAAAGATAGCATCATATTTTAGTTATGATTCATATAATGGAGAATATACAAATAAATCAGAAGATACTAGTAAATGTTATGTACAATGTGATGGAGAAGTAGCAAATCTTACACTAAATTCTAATAAAATATATAAATTAAGTTTAGAAAGCAAAGGAAATAATTATACTTATATTTATATGGATCAACCAGTAAAGGCAATCAATGGTGAATTATATATAACTACAGAAGGAATGCAAAAAGTATTTAATACAACATTTAATTATGATCAGAATAGTAATACAATATCTATATATACAATGCCATACCTAATTAGCCGATATACAAATACAATTTTAAATTACGGATATACAGCAATTAGTGAACAATTTGAAAATCGTAAAACAGCGGTACAAGGAATGCTTGTTGTTACAGATGATAAATATGTAGGTGTAATTAATTCAGATGATGGAACAGAAATATTGGAATGTAAATATGATAATATAACTTATCAAGAAGCTACAGGTGATTTTATTGTATGTAGTAATAATAAATATGGTATTATAGGTGCAAACAAAGAGACAAAAGTAGAAATTACTTATGATACTATAAGATTAATGGACTATGATGCAGGATTATACCTTGTATCAAGAAATGGAAAATATGGAGTAATAGATTTAGAAGGAAATAATGTCATTTATGCAGAAAATGATCAAATAGGTATAGATATTTCTAAATTTCCAGACAATGATTTAAAAACAGGATATATATTACTAGATAATTTAATACCAGTTCAAAGAAATGAAAAATGGGGACTATTTGACAAAAATGGAAAGCAAGTAGTTAACTTTGAATATGATAGTTTTGGATATATAGCCAACAATAATCGAGAAGCTCTTAACTTATTAGTTGTACCAAATTATAATGTTATTGTAGCATGTTTAAATGAAAGATATACATTACTAAATGCTTCTGGAGAGCAAGCTTTTAAAGCTTTCGTAGATGATATCTATATGACAATAAATGGTGGAAAGAAAAGTTATACTATGATAGCAAATAATAAAAGGTATGATGTAGAAGATTATTTAGATAGATTAGGTGTACAACCTGTAAACGAGAAAGAAGAAGAGGAAACTAGCACAAATACAACCACAAATACTAATAATTCTAATACAACAAATGAAACAGACCAAAATTCAGCAGTAGAAAATAATAACCAAGTAAACAATGAAGGTGAAGAAAGAGAAGATTCAACAGAACAAACAAACAATACACAAGAAGTACAAGAATCACAGGAATCTTAAAATAAGTAGACAAAGGATCTAAGAAGAGAATATTTATTTCAAGAAAAGTAAATATTCTCTATTTTTGACCAGTCATACTAATAGAAAAAAAATCAAAAATAGTATATAAATATATGAGACAATGTAGACTTATATAATGGAAAAGAGGTATTTTGTGAATAATATAAAAATAGTAGCAAATAGTGCATATTTTCCTCAAAAAGAAGTGAAAAATAATGATTTAGAAAAATACTTGAATTTGGAAAATGGATATATAGAAAAAAGAACAGGCATCAGAAATAGATATTATGCAATAAATGAAAAAATAGAAGATATGGCATTAAAAGCAGTTGAAAATATGATAAAACAATCTAAACAGCAAGATTGTATAAATAATGTAGATTTAATTATAGTCGCAACCACAAGTACAAATATACTAATGCCGGGAATTGCAAACTATATTCAAAAAATGTTAGAAATGACTCCATGTATGTGTTTAGATATATTAGCTGGATGCAATGGATATATTAATGCTTTAGACATAGCTAAAACATATATAGACTCAGGAAGAATCAATAAAGCACTTATTATAGGAGTAGATAAACTTTCAGATGTAATAGATAAAGAAGACGTTGGAACAGCTATTGTTTTATCAGATGGCGCAGGTGCAACTTTAATTGAAAAAGATACAAATTGTCATTCTCCAAAAAAATATATCTCAAATATCCAATCTGAAGGAAAAAATAATGAAATATTAACTTATGAATATGGAAAAAAATTATATATGAATGGAAAAGAAATATATAAATATGCTGTTACAGAAACAGTAGATAATATTAAAGAACTATTACATAATGCGAAATTGACATTAGAAGATATTACATATATTGTACCACATCAATCAAACCTAAAAATTATGAAAGCAATTGCATCAAGATTACATATAGATATGAATAAAATGTATACCAATATACAAACAAGGGGAAATACATTTTGTGCAAGTATACCAATTGCATTATATGATATGCAAAATGAACAACAGTTAAACAAAGGAGATAAGATTATTTTATTAGGATATGGTGGAGGATTAAATACAGGTAGCATTTTGCTAGAAATATAAGAAAAATGCCTTATTATATATGGGAAAATCTTATATAAGGTCAAAATAGAAGTCGATTTTTCCTATACAATAAAAAAATATATATAGAAAGGAAGAAAAATAATGAAAAGAGCATTTTTATTTCCGGGACAAGGAGCACAAGTTGTTGGAATGGGAAAAGATATCTATGAAAAATATGATGAAGCAAAAAGAATTTATGAGGAAGCTTCAAATATATCTGGAATAGATATTAAAAAACTTTGCTTTGAAGGTCCAGAAGAAGAACTTAATAAAACAGAAAACACACAAATAGCCATATTAACAACAAGCTTAGCAATATTAGAAGTATTGAAATCAAAAGGAATTGAGGCAGATATTGCAACAGGATTAAGTTTAGGAGAATATGGAGCATTAATTTATTCAGGAATGATTAGTTTTAAAGATGGAATCAAGCTAATTCAAAAAAGAGGCTACTATATGGGAAATCTATTGCCAAATGAAACTTATGCTATGGCAGCAGTTATAGGATTAGACTCTGAAAAAATAGAAGAAGTTTGCAAAGAAATTTCAAAAGAAGATAAATTTATTGTTATAGCTAACTATAATTGTAGTGTTCAAACAGTTATTTCTGGGGAAGAAGAAGCGATCGAAGAAGCAATGGAAAAACTAAAAGAAGTAGGTGCAAAAAGAGTATTAAGATTAAATACAAGCGGACCATTCCATACAATAAAACTAGAAAAAGCAAAAGAAACATATGAAAAGGAATTAGAAACAGTAAATTTTCAAGTAAGTGACAAAGTAAAAGTTATCAAAAACATAGATGGAACTTATTATCATGTAAATGATAATATAAAAGAAATCTTAGCAAATCATATCATAAGTCCAGTCAGATTTGATAAAGCAATCAAACTTATGGAAGAAGAACAGGTAGAAGAATATGTGGAAATCGGTCCGGGAAGGACATTAACAGGATTTGTAAAAAAAGAGAATAAAGAAGCAAACACCTATAATATTAATAGTTTGGAAACTTTAGAAAAATATTTAGAAATGTATAAATAGAGATCATGTTTATTCTGTTATAGGAAAATTCAATATTTCCTATAACATCAACTTAATAAAACCAAGGAAAGGATGAAAGAAAGATGGAAGAAAATAAAACCGTATTTGTAACAGGAGCTTCAAGAGGAATAGGAAAGGAAGTAGCTTTAAAATTTGCAGATAATGGATATAATGTTGTTATAAATTATGTATCAAGTAAAACAAATGTCGAAGAATTAAAGGCAGAATTTGAAAGTAAAGGCGTAAAAGCCTTAATTATGCAAGCAGATGTAACAGATGTAGAAGCAATTGAGAAACTTGTAAAAACAGCAATAGAAGAATTTGGAAGTATAGATGTTTTGGTAAATAATGCAGGCATCACAAGAGATAATTTATTAATGAGAATGAGTGAAGAAGAATTTGACAAAGTCATACAAGTTAATTTAAAAGGAACATACATTGTAACAAAAGCAGTTACAAAGTATATGATGAAAAAAAGAAAAGGAAGCATTATTAACTTAGCTTCTGTTGTTGGTGTTGCAGGAAATGCAGGACAATGTAATTATGCAGCTTCAAAAGCAGGAATTATTGGATTTACAAAAAGTATAGCAAAAGAATTAGCTTCTAGAAATATTCGTTCAAATGCGGTAGCACCGGGATTTATAGAAACAGATATGACAGCTGTTTTATCAGATGAAATAAAAGAAAATATACATAATCAAATTCCATTAAAACGAATGGGAACAGCGAAAGAAGTTGCAAATTTGATATACTTCTTAGGCTCTGATGAAAGTGCTTATATAACTGGTCAAGTGATTAATGTTGATGGTGGAATGGTCATGTAAGAAGGCCTAACCTTGTTGTATACGAAAAAATCCATATAAGGTCAAGATAAAAGCCAATTTTTTCTATACAATAAAAAATTGAAATAGAAATAGTATGAAAGAGAAAGGAAGAGAATGATGGAAAGAAGAGTTGTTATTACAGGATTGGGAGCATTAACACCAATAGGAAATACTGCAAAAGAATTTTGGGACGGAATTAAGGCAGGAAAATGTGGAGTTGATGAAATAAAAAGTTTTGATGCTACAAATTTTAAAGTAAAGTTAGCAGCAGAATTAAAAAATTATAATCCAGAAGATTATTTTGATAAAAGAGAGGCTAAAAGATTAGATAAATTTTCTCAATATGCTATGATAGCTGCTAGAGAAGCATGGAAAGATAGTGGATTAGATAAAGAAACTGAAAATATGGAAAGAGTAGGAATTGTTATTGGTTCTGGAATTGGAGGAATCAAAACAATTGAAGAAGAGAATGAAAAATGTATTACAAGAGGACCAGATAGAGTTTCTCCTATGTATATTCCTATGGGGATTTTAAATATGGCAACAGGAAATGTAGCAATTGATATAGGTGCAAAAGGTGAATCTATGGCTATGGTAACAGCATGTGCATCTGGAACACATTGTATTGGAGAAAGTTTCAGAATGGTAAAACATGGATATCAAGATGTTGTTTTAGCAGGAGGAACAGAAGCTGGAATTACACCTCTTGGTATAGCAGGATTTACCAATATTAAAGCTTTAACAAAATCAGAAGATAAAACAAGAGCAAGTATCCCGTTTGACAAAGAAAGAAGTGGATTTGTAATGGGAGAAGGTTCAGGTGTTATTGTATTAGAAGAATTAGAACATGCAAGAAAAAGAGGAGCAAAAATATATGCAGAAATAGTTGGGTATGGTGCTACATCTGATGCTTATCATATTACATCACCAGCTCCAGAAGGAGAAGGCGGTGCAAGAGCCATGAAACTTGCTATGGAAGATGGAAAAGTAAACCCAGAAGAAATTACATATATTAATGCACATGGTACATCAACACACTTAAATGATTCTTGTGAAACACAAGCAATTAAAACAGCTTTAGGTGAAGAAAACGCTAAGAAAGTAATGGTAAGTTCAACAAAAGGACATACAGGTCATTTATTAGGCGCAGCAGGTGGAGTAGAAGCAATTGTATGTGCAAAAGCTATTGAAGAAGGATTTGTTCCAGCTACAATCAATTACAAAGTTCCTGATGAAGAATGCGATTTAGATATTGTTCCAAATGAAGGAAGAAAAGTAGATATCAAATATGCAATTTCTAACTCATTAGGATTTGGTGGACATAATAGTAGTATTTTATTGAAAAAATATGAAGGATAATAAAATAAACATTTTCAAATTAGAAAAAATAGTGTAAAATAAAGAAGAAGTCATATTTGCTTTTAAATAATCAAAATGGAGGGAGAATTATGGATTATAAAGAAATTAAAAAGTTAATGGATGATATGGGAAATTCTAAATTAGAAGAATTAGAAATTGAATTTCCAGATGGTGTCAAAATTAGTATGAAAAAAAGCGAAAAAAGAGAAGTAATTGTAGAACCACATGTTATAGAAGCAAGCGCACCAATGTCTGTTCCTGTAGTAAAACCACAAGAAGAAAAGGGAATGGTTACAGTACCAGAAAAGAAAGAAGAAAATTATAAAGTAATCAAATCACCAATGGTAGGAACTTTTTATGCTAGCTCATCTCCAGATAAAGATCCATATGTTAAAGTAGGAGATAGAATTTCAAAAGGGCAAGTTGTATGTATCGTAGAAGCTATGAAATTAATGAATGAAATCGAATCAGAATTTGATGGCGAAATTGTAGAAATCTGCGTAAAAAATGAAGATGTTGTAGAATATGGCACACCTTTATTTAAAATCAAATAATGTCCATTGGGGACGTTTCCTTTTGGGACATTTTTAGTTCTTATATTAAAATAAATAATAAAAATAGGAAGGAAAAAGGTAGTAGAAATGTTAAATAAAGAGCAAATTAAAGAGATTATTCCTCAAAGAGATCCATTTTTAATGATTGATGAAGTAGAGGCTTATATTCCGGGAGAAAGTGCAGTAGCATATAAGAATGTAAGTGAAGATGAATATTACTTTAAAGGACACTTTCCGGGAAATCCAATTATGCCGGGGGTTTTAATTGTAGAATCATTAGCACAAACTGGTGCAGTTGCTATTCTTTCTATGGAAGAAAATAAAGGAAAAAATGCACTTTTCGGAGGTATTGATAAATTAAGATTTAAAAAACAAGTAGTTCCGGGCGATAGATTAAAATTAGAGGTAAAAATAATTAAAAGAAAAGGTCCTATTGGAATTGGAGAAGCTATTGCAACAGTGGATGGAAAAGTAGCAGCAAAAGGAGAATTAACTTTTGCAGTTGTTTAAAAATAAATATTTGAAAACTGAAATCCAGTTGTAGTAACGATACAATAGACAAAAAAAGATTATAGTATAATTAAATTTTATGCTATAATCTTTTTTATGCTTCATAATATTGATCAGTATTACTATATAAATCTTCTAAGGAAATTCCTAAAACTTTACAGAAAGCTAGAGCTTCAAAATCTTTTACTGTTTTTTTACCATATTCGATTTCATAAATGTCACAAATATACATGGTAACACCTAATAAATCTAATTTTTTACAAATTTCTGGTTGTGATATTTTTTTCAATTTTCTATATTTCCTTAAATTTTTACCAATAATATTTAAATTTCCATTTAAGGTTTTTACTTTCATGAAATACCTCCTATAAATTTAAAACTAGTTAATTTAAATTATATTCTATAGTAAAATTCGCCATCGCTTTACAGGATGAAACTGTAAATATTACAAAAATATTTCTAAAAAGTTACAAATAAGATACATTTCATAAAAAAGATTGAAAGTAATCTACAGGATGTGGTATATTAAAAATAAGAAAACTACAGGATGTAGCATAAGTTTTGTAGTTTTTAGAAAATAGAATAAGTGAGAATTAGGAGCTTGTGAGATGTTTTTTAAAAGTAAATATATAAAATCAAAAGAGGAGGTATTTATAAAATGAAATTTTCAAAGGGGAGAATGTTATTAGCAAAAGATGGAACACATGGTATCACTTTAATTGCACTGGTTATTACCATTATTGTTTTGTTAATTTTAGCAGGTATTAGTATAGCAACTTTATCAGGAGATAATGGTGTACTTACAAAAGCGGTAGAAGCTAAAAAACAGACTAAAATAGCAGAAGATACAGAAAATCTACAACTTTTATATGTACAAAAAGCAGGAGAAACAAAATACGGGGATCCATCAATAGATGAATACTTAGACTATGTAGAAGAAAAAGGATATCCGACTAAAGTAGACAACGGAGTCAGTTATGTAGAAGCAGATGGAAGTATCTATGAAGTTAGTATTGAAGATGGAGAATTGAAAGTAGATTATGTAGAAGAAGGTACAATTACTGATCCAAGAATACAAAGAATAGAAATTGTAGAAAAAACTATGAATAGTATTAAGATATCTGTTATAGCATCAAGATTAGATGGCGGAACTTTCTATTATTATATAGGAACAAGCGAAGATCAATTAGAAGAACAAGGAAGCGGTAAAGAAACAGAGTTCACATTTGAAAATTTAAGTCCGGGACAAACATATTATATTAAAGTAAAAGGTGTTACTACAGATGGAAGAGAAACAGAAAAAAATATAACAGCACAGATAGATTCTATACCAGATGCGGAAGGAAATATAACTTATGACATAAGATGGAATAATGGAACAGCAACTGTTACTTTTAGAAGTACAAGTGGTTATACAATTGAAACAAGTAGAGATGGTTTAACATATACAAAAAGTTCTGTTGTAAGTGGTGTAGAAAATGGAGGAATTGTACGAGCAAGATTAACAAATGGAAACTTTGCAGGAAAAGAAATTACTGTAACAGTAATAGACTCTGAAAAACCAAAATTAACACTAAAAACAGGAAAAGTAACAAGTAAATCAATAGAATTAATTGCAACGGCAACAGATAATGAAAGTGGTGTTACGGGACAGTCATATAATTATTATATAGGAAAAGGTGGAGAAAGTAGCACGTTATCTGGAAATAATACAACAGGAAAATATACTTTTGAAAACTTAGATCAAAATACAACCTATGAAATTAAGGTAGAAATAGAAGATAGAGCAGGAAATAAAGCAACACAAACAATGGAAGCAAAAACAGAATTAATACCATCAGCTTCAAGTGCAATTCGTAGGAATGTTGTATGGAATGCAGATGGAACTGCACAAGTAACATTATCAACAGATACAAGTTACAACATTTTATATAATATAGATGGCGGTCAATGGGAATTATATTCAAATGCATTATCTGTGACGAATGGACAAACAATTTATATGTGCTTAACAGACGGAAGAAATAGAGGAGAAGAATATGGATTACAGGTAATAGATAGAGATGGTCCAGAAATCACAGTGACAAGAGGAAAAATTACAACAAATTCTATAACGGTAAATGTAGAGGCAGAGGATAAAGGATCAGGATTACCACAAGGAAATACATACAAATATTATATTAAATCAAGCAATGAATCAGATTATAGGTTAATAAAAGAAGGTGAAAGTAATACAACATTCACATTTACAGGATTGACTGCTCAAACAACATATAATATTAGAGTAACAACAACAGACTTAGTGGGAAATGAAGGAAAAGGAGAAATAGATGCTACTACAAATGAATTTACTTATGTAACTGGTAATATTGAATTTAGTGAAATTCGTTGGGAAAACAAATTAGCAAATGTTACACTAACAAACAATACAGCAAATGCAATGGAATATAAAATCATTCCAAAGGGAACAGAAGTAGACTTAGGGGGAACATGGCAAACAGCATCTAATAAAACACAAACAGTAGGAAATTTAAAAGCTGGAGATATCATTCTTGCAAGATTGAATGATGGGGTTAATACAACAGGTTATGCAACATTAACTATCCAAGACACGATAAATCCAAGTATAGAAGTAAAAATTAGTAATGAACAATGGACCAATACATCTGTTACCATAACTATTAATGCAACAGATAACGAAAGTGGATTACAAGAACAAGCTTATAGTTTTGACGGTGGTACAAATTGGCAAGCAGAAAATACAAAAACATATGAACAAAATACTGCCGGAATTGTTATAAAAGTAAGAGACGAAGCTGGAAATGTGACAACATATAATACAATCAACATTACAAATATAGATAAAGACGGTCCAACAATGAATGTAGAAACAGATACAACATCAAATTCATTAACAGTAAATATTACATCTGTAACAGATGCTGGAATAGGACTAGAAGATACACCAACTTTTGTATATTATATAGCGACAAGTAGTGAAGCATTAGAAACCACAATAGGAGCTACAAGTACAGAAAAAACAAAACAATATACAGATTTAACGCAAAATACAACCTATTATTTAAAAGTAGAAGTACAAGATAAATTAGGAAATGTAACAACTGTGTATAAAACAGTATCAACAGGATCATTAGATGCAAGTTCAGGAGATGTTAATATAACAGATCCAGAATGGACAAATGGAAAAGCAAGTGTTAGAATTACGAATCAATCAGAATATGATTTACAATATCAAATCGTAGAAAATGGTGAGAGTTTTAATGAAAACGGAAACTGGACAAATGAAACGAATAAAGAAATGAATATTGGAGAATTAAAACATGGAGATGTTATATATGTAAGATTAACAGATGGAAGCAATGTTAGTGGAACAATTATTAAAGAAATAAAAGATGTAGTAAATCCAACAATCACATCTGTAACAGGAAATCGTGAAGAATGGACCAATACACCAATTACTTTAACGATTAATGCAACAGATAATGAAAGTGGATTACAAGAACAAGCATATAGTTTTGATGGTGGAAAAACTTGGCAAAAGGAAAATACAAAAATATATGAACAAAATACTGCTGGAATTGTTATACAAGTAAGAGATATAGCAGGTAATATAACAACATATGACACGATCGACATTACAAAGATTGATAAAACAGGACCAAGTATAACCATTGAAGAACAAGAAACAACAACCAATCAAAGTACAATCAATGTAAAGGCTACAGATAGTGGCGTAGGTATGGAGGAAACTCCAACCTACACCTATTACACAAAACAAGGAGAAGCAGAAAACTATACCAAAATAGAGGAAAATCAGAATACAACATATACATTTAAAAACTTAAAAGCAGGAACAACATATACCATAAAAGTCGAAGCAAAAGATACATTAGGAAATATAGGTGAGAAAACACTAGAAATTACAACAAGAAATTTATTATATTCAGTTGGAGATATTACGTTTACAGATATTATATGGAACAACGGAAAGGCAACAGTAACTGCAAATAATAAAATAGAAGAATATGATATGCAATATCAAATTGGGAAAGATGGAGCAAACATTAATTTAAATGGAGTATGGACAACAGTAAAAGAAAAATCAATACCAATTACCAATTTAGAAGATGATGATATTATTTATGCAAGACTAACTGATGGTGTGAATGTAACTAGTGGGTATGCAACCTGTAATATTAGTAATATATCAAAAGAAACATACACAGAGGAAGAATTAGCAAAAGAAACAACAAGAGCAGATTATGAAATATTAGGCATATCTGTAAATAATAATGAAATACGTGTACAAATTGATGGAAAAGAAGAGAATGGAGCATTATATAATTATTATTACAAAACAGTTAATGATGATAAATATACATTAATTAGTACAAATACAAATTATAATGAGCCAGCAGTCATAACAGATATACAAGAAGGAACATTATATAAAATTAAAGCAACCATTATTGATACAGATGGAAATGTATCAAGAAGTGCGAATACAGCAACTACAATAGCACTGGGACAAGCAACTCAAAATACAACCTATAATGACAATAGAACTTACATTGATAATAGTAAAGAAGTAGAAAATGCAGAAGGAAGTAAAGTAGTAGCTGGATATACAGTTAGTGTACCAGCAGGATTTAAAGTTTCAGAAACAGAAGGACAAAATAAACAAGAGGATGGGGTTGTATTAAAAGATAACAACGGAAACGAATATGTATGGATACCTGTTTATGATGCCATATATGATGGTGTAACCAGTATGCCAACAAGTACAGGTACAGCAACTAGAACATATAAACCTATGGCAACTAAACAAACAGGAAAAGCGGGATATTACGAAAGTTTAATTTACACTTTTAATGGAACATTATCATATAGAAATTCAAGTAATACAGGAATCGGAAAAACAAGTTACAGAGAACCAAGTTTGATAACAAATAATGCAAATGATGGATATACTTGGGATGTAACACAAACAGTAGGTGTAAACTATGATGCAGCAGAAGATTATTATAAAACAGTCTTAGGATTTGAAAGCGCAAAAGCTTTTGGAGAATATATGGCAAGTAGCTATAATGATATGATTATGTCAGTTGATTCTTATGGAGGTTTTTATATAGGAAGATATGAAACAACAGCAGAAGAAACAGGAGACGGTGTTGTTGTTGGATCACAAGCCAATAAAACGGTATTAGCTAACAAAAATTGGTATCAAATGTTGTTATATCAAGATAGTGAAAAATATACGAAAAATCCATACAACACAATTGCAAGTGCAAGAACAAGTATGGTTTGGGGAAACCAATGGGATGCTATGTTAAATTATGTTTTAAAAGGAATGGATAGTACAAAAGTAACTGGAAAAACCGGACAACAGAAAAATACACCAAGCAATTCTGGACAAGATGCATCAGATGTCATGAATAATATATATGATTTAGGATCAAATCTATATGAATGGACACAAGAAGCAAATGCAACTAACTATAGAATTTATAGAGGAGGAAGCTATGATACAGCATCTTCAGGAAGAGCATATACAAGAAATAATGTTGTACCAATAGACCAAGGACCAGCATTTGGAACAAGACTAGGTTTATATGTTAAGAGTACAAATGATGTAACAGGACCGGTTGTAACAATTAACCATACAACAGCAACCTCAAATACGATTACAGTAGATGTAACAGCAACTGACAAGGAAACAGGTGTAAGTAGTTATCGATATTCTATTAGTGAAAATGGTATGAATTGGACACAAGTTGCAGAAACAACAACAAATACCTATACTTATACAGGCTTAAAACAAAATACAAATTATTATATAAGAATTATAGCCGTTGACGGACAAGAAAATGTTGGAGAAGCAGTAGAAACACAAGTAAAAACACAAACATTAGGAAACATTTCAGCAACAGCCATTACCTTATCACAAAAATATGGACCAGATGGACAAGGAATTGTACAATTGAACTTAGAAGATACCTACAAGAATTCAGGATATCATATAGAAACACAAGTTGTAAAACCGGGTGGAAACTTCACAGAAGATCAAGGATGGACATCAGGAGATACGGTATATAATTTATCAAATGGAGATAAAATTTATGCAACTGTATATGATGGAAAGAATCGTTCAGGGGATTATTTCGAATTAGTAGTAGACGGTTTAGAAGAATATGCTTATATAGATGAAGAAGGAAATACCTATACAGAAGAGGAAGCACAAAAAGAAGAAAATAAAAATCAAACTACTTACGATACAACTATGAATTATACAGATGAAGAAGGAAATACTGCAACCATTCCAGCAGGATTTAAAGTAGGAATATCTGATTCTGTAAAAAGTATTAACAATGGACTAGTTATTCAAGATAACAAAGGAAACGAATATGTTTGGGTACCAGTAGAAGAAGCTATTGAAACAGATACAACAACAGATTCAGCCCAAAAAGCAATGGCGAGATATCAAGCAGGATATAGTAGTGGTTCAGCAAAGGAATTTTTTGAAGGAATTTTATATAACTTTACAGGAACAGCATCAACCAAGAGAAGTAATAAAGCAGTTTTAGGAACAAATGTATATAGAGAACCAACTTTAATTTCAGGTGGTGCAGACTATACATGGAATATTGCAAATAATAGTTCTAAGGGACAAGGATATGACTTATTAGAACAATATTATAAAAATATGGGATTTGGAACAACAAGTGGTGTTAGTGCATTTAATAGTTATACAGAATTTGGACAATATATGAATGAAGAATATAGTAATATGTTAAAAAGTGTAGACAAACATGGAGGGTTCTATGTTGGTAGATATGAAGTGAGTACAGAAGGAAATTTAGTTACAAAGGATGCAGTTATACAATCACAAATTGCTAAAAATCCAATAGCTAATCAAAACTGGTATAAAGAATATTATTATCAAGACAGTAATCTAAATCCAAAAAATCCATATTATCAATCATCAAGTGTAACAACTTCTATGATATGGGGAAGTCAATGGGATGCTATGTTAAATTGGATGTTAGATGATGATAAGACAAGAGAGTTTGTAACATCTATTACAGGAAATCATACAGAAACAGTTGCACAGACAGGTTCATATTCAACAGACTTATCAAAAAATATCTTCGACTTGAGTTCAAATGTAGGTGAATGGACACAAGAAGGACAAGGAACAACATATAGAATGGCAAGAGGAGGTTATTGTGTATTAACAACGGATAAATACATTTTCAATGCAAGTAGTAGATATAATACATGGCAACCACCAACAATGACATCAGTATATTCAAATCCAACTTCTATAGGAACAGATACAAGTAAAAACTATTTAGGATCAAGAACAGCAATGTATATCAAAGATACGACAGATACAACAGCACCAGAAATTTCAATAAATAGTAAAACAGCAGGTACAAACAATATAGAAGTAAATGTAACAGCAGTAGATAAAGAATCGGGAATTAATAAATACATATATGCAATTAGCTTAAAGAATTTTGAGGATACAGGATTTAACGAAGAAACAGATATTTTACAAAAAGTTGAAACACATGGAAATACATATATATTTAATGAACTAACACAAAATCAAAGTTATTATATAAGAATACAAGCAGTTAATGGTGTAGGCGGAATAGCAACTGCCTATACCGGGCTTATAAAAACAGAAGTCTTGAATGTACAAGAAGGAGCTATTATTCAAGAAAAAGTATATGGAAAAAATGGGCAAGGAACGGCATATTATGAGATTAGTGGTGAAACGAACTTTGAAAATGAAGGATATTATATAGAATATCAAATAGATAAAGGTGGAACAACAGGATATCAGCCAAGTGGTAGTTGGACAAAAGGAAATACAGTTAATGGTTTATCAGTTGGAGATGTTGTATATACTAGAATTTATGATGGTGTTAACGATTCTGGATATTATATGACTACTAACATTACAGAATTGGAAACTTTTTCAGAGGTTTATAAAGAAACAAAAATATATGAAGATATAGAAACAAATCCAGTAGAAGGTGGAGAGTCAGAGACAGAAGTTGTCGGAAGAGCATATATTCCAGCAGGTTTTAAAGTATCAACATCAAGTCTAACAAATAAAATTGCAAACGGATTGGTTATAGAAGATGAGGCAGGAAATCAATATGTTTGGATACCAGTAGAAAATGCTATATATGATGGAAAAACGACAATTTCAGCTAATTATAAACCAATGGCAAGATATCAGTCAGGATATAATGAAAGTACGGCAGAGCAGTATTTTGAAGCAATTTTATACACATTTAGTGGTACAAGTTCAAGCAATTATTCATTAACTGGTTATGGATTAGGAAAAAGTTCATTTAGAGAGCCAAGTTTAGTAACAAATAGTACAGCAAATTATTCATGGGTATTTACTGCTGGAAATAATTATGATGCTACAAATTACAATCAGTTAAGTCCATTAGGAATTAATAGTGCGACAGCAATGGGAACATATTTAAATGATAAATATACAGAAATGGTAGAAAGCATTGCAAAATATGGAGGATTTTATGTAGGAAGATATGAAACAAGTTCTTGGGAAACAGATAACTGGGAAGCAGGAGGAACTAACAAAGATAATACAGGAGAAATTATAAAATCTGTGCCAAATGCAACAACAATGGCATCAACAAACTGGTATAAGATGTATTTAAAACAAGATAGTAATTATACTTCAAATCCATATCATACAAGCTCAAGTGTAACAAGTTCTATGATTTGGGGAGCACAATGGGATACCATGTTAAATTATATATTAACAGGTTCAGATAAAGAGAAGGTAACAGCAGTAACAGGAAATCACTCGGGAACTAGGGCTAAGACAGGACAATATGGAAGTGACATAATGAATAATATTTTTGATTTAAGCTCTAATGTAAGAGAGTGGACAAGCGAGGCTTCTGGAGCAACCAACCGTGTCTTTCGTGGAGGCTATTACGATACGGATGATCTCTATGCTTCAAGCATTCGCTATTGCTACAATCCTACGAATAGCTTCTACCATATCGGTTCGCGTCTCTCACTTTATTTAAAGTAGCACTGGACACGAAAGCCGTGAACTTGAACATATAAATGAATTAGTGGACATAACAAATTTTGATAAGTAGAAATTAAAATGCTTCCTTAGAGTTGCTATATAATCCTAAGGAGGCATGTCCTGATAAAAATAGAACAATTGCATTAGAAAATAGATAAATAACCCTTTCCTAAATTTTCGAAGCAATTGTTCATATATAGGAAATTCATTTCCCATATATGAAAAGTCGCTTGCGACTAACAGTTGTACACAATTTTACGTAAGTAAAATTGATACAGGAACAAATACGCGACATGTAAGTAATTAAAAAACAAAAAAATTTTAATCATGTCGCTATTGTTCTTGTATAGGAAAAATCGAGTTTTTCCTATACAAGAACGTTGCTTCGCTCTAACAATTGCACACAAATTTTACTAACGTAAAATTTGGCGCCGAACAATGACGCAGGCTTTGAAATGTTATAAATAGAAAATCTTTAAAAAAGCCCGCTATTGTTCTTAAATAGGAATAGGGACAGAGACGAAAATAACAATTGAAATAAAAAAGAAAAACAAAGGAAAATTATGAAACAAGATAATGAATTAAAGCTCATACCAGCTTATGAGCAGTATATGGAATATATGATACAATTACTTATAAAATTGCCCAGAACAGAGAAATTTAGTATAGGTACAGAATTTAAACAAGTGATGTATAGTACATTAGAAGATATTATGTTTATAACAAAGTTAGATATGAATAAAAGATTAAGTTATTTAAATCGAATAGATGCAAAATTAAATGCACAAAGAATCATGCTAAGAGTTATGAAAAAATTTGCATGGATAGACATAAAGAAATTTGATATTGCAATGGGAAAAATATATGAAATTGGTAAAATATTAGGAGGGCTTATTAAATATTATGCCAAAAACAATCAGAAATCAATTTGATAAATATTTGACTTATGAAAAATTGTTAGAAGCACACAACAAATCTAAAAAAGGAAAATGTCGAAAAACAGAATTAATTCGATTTAATTTAAAACAAGAAGAATATATTATGTATTTATATCATCAGTTGAAGAATGGAACTTATAAACATGGTGGCTATACAGAATTTTACGTAACAGAACCTAAGTTAAGAAAAATAGAAAAGTCCAGATATATTGATAGAATCGTTCATAGATGGCTTGTAGATAATTTTTTATTAAAAGGGTTTGCTAGTCAATTCATCAATACTTCTTATGCTTGCATAAAAAACAAAGGTATGCATAGAGCAGCATTTAAAGTACAAGAATATATGAGAAAGGCAAAGGTAAATTGGGGAGAAAATTATTATGTTTTAAAAACAGATATTGCAAAATATTTTAATAGCATTGATAAAGAAATTTTAATAAAAATCTTAAAGAGAAAGATAAAAGATGAAAAATTGCTATGGCTAATAAATGAAATATTGTATGCCCAGAAAAGGAAAAAAGGAATTGAAATAGGAAATTATACAAGTCAAATATTTGCCAATATTTATTTAAATGAAGTCGATCAATATATTAAACATGAATTAAAAGTAAAATATTATGTTCGATATTTAGATGACAGTATATTACTTTTAGAAACAAAAAAAGAGGCTAAAGAAGTTTTATTTAAAATACAGGTATTTTTAAAAGAAAAATTGGAATTGGAACTGAATAAAAAAACACAAGTTTTTAAAGGAAAACAAGGAATTAATTTTTGTGGATATAAAATTAATGAATATAGACTAAAATTAAGGGATAAGGGAAAAAGAAAACTAAAAAATAAAATTAAGAAAATGAAAAGTTATGTAAAAAAAGGAAAAATAAGTAGTCATGAGGCCAAAAGATATTTAGCAGGTCATATAGGTTATGTGAGATGGGCAAACGTATATAATTTAATGAATAAATTATTTTATATAGAAGATAATCAGTTTACAAATAAGAAAAGCATACATTAACAAAATTCAAGATTTAGATATAGGGATAAATCGAAGAGGCTAATGGAGCTACCAACCGTGTCAATCGTGGAGGCAATTACAATACGGATGATCTCAATGCTTCAAGCAATCGCAATAGCAACAATCCTACGAATAGCAACAACAATATCGGTTCGCGTCTCTCACTCTAATACTATTTCAGATTATATATTTTACGGAATATATACAGTAAAGTATTAGTAATAAAGAGATTTATTCCTTCCTGATAATTTGTGATATCATTTGTTTTTATATATAAAATTTAGAAAACGTAAATGGTGTTATAAGTAAGATGGTAAAAAATGATAAGAACAATATATGTTAGTAAATATATCGAATTGAAAATATATCATTGTTCGTAAAAAAATAAAGGATTGTAATATGAATAAATGTTTTTTTATGGGAAGAATTATAACAGATGTAGATTTTAAGTTTATGTTAGATAATAAAAATGATTCCATATCCACATTTAATATAGAATTGTCAAATACATCTATTATAAAAGCAATTACTTTTAATGAACGAGCTGATTATAGCTATCGCAAATTGGAAAAAGAAGATATTGTACTTATAGAGGGAAGATTGGATTCAATGTTGAATGTTATTGTACAGGAAGTAGAAAAGCTAGATGTGATAAAAAATAAATAATGCAAAGGAGAAATGAAAAATGGAAGAAAGAAATACCAAAAAGGTAAAACCAAAAAATACAAATAAGAAAAAAACGAGGTCTATGAATGTATGGATGCTTATATTATTAGTAGCGATTATAGTGGTAGTAATTGTCATTGTGATAAACAATAAAAAATCTAAAAAAGAAAGTGCAAATACTGCAAATGGAGAAAATACATCTAATAGTTATGTTGAAGAAATTGAAGATGGTGTAAAGATTAATAAGAGTACAAGATTAAATGAAGCAAAAGAAATAGATGGTCTAACAGTTGCCAATATTCAATTAACAACAGAAAGTGGAATGACAACACTTTTAGCAGATGTTACAAATAATTCAGGAGCAAGAACAGAAGTAAAATCAATAGAGATTACATTATTAAGTGAGGATGGAGCAGAATTAACAAAGGTAACAGGAATTATAAATGCACTAGAAGCAGGAGAAACAACACAATTAAATATAGCAATGACTTCTGACTATGTAAATGCATATGATTTTAATATTAATATAAAATAATTATTGTTTTGTTAATTTTAGCAGGAGTAACAATTGCAACATTAACAGGAGACAATGGGATATTAACAAGAGCAAATAATGCAAAAGAACAAACAGAAAATGCAGAGGAAAAGGAAAAAGTAAAATTATCATCAACAGCAGCACTAACAAAAGCAACTGGAGAAGAAATTAATCAAGAAGACTTAGAAGAAGAACTTGGAGAGTATTTTGAAACAGGGAAATACGCAGTAGAAGAAGGAACAAATGAAGATGGAATAGAAGGATATGTAGTAACAATAACAGAAAAAGATCCAAATGGAAGAGAATATTTTGTAGACAAAAATGGAGCAATGTCAGAAACAGCAGATAAGGAGGATTCACGAACAATCACATTTTATATAAACGATATAAGTTTTGAATGCCTAGAGGGAGAAGTATGGGGAGACTGGATTACATCAAATGAAGAATTATTAAGTCAAAATGGATTTGCTGATTTAGCAACATTACCTATGTGGGGGAGCGTAATAGGAATTTATTGTGGTGGTGGTTTATTGGAACCATATCTTTCAAATGAAACAGGTAGTAATGTATTTGTAGACGAACAAATTCAACATTTGCATAAATATAGATGGGAGTAATACATCTGTTATTTGGATATAATACTTCCATAAACATAATTGTGTTGTTAATTTTAGCAGGAGTAACAATTGCGACATTAACAGGAGAACTTAAGTAAAGCACAAGAGGCAAGTGAAAATACAAAGAAAATAAATGCATAAAAACAAGTAGAAATAGCAATAACAATAACAAGAAGCATAGGAACAAATGGAAATATAAATAATGCAGATTTAGAAAAAATTAAATCAAATAGAAAAAATAACAGGAACACCAAGTCCAATAGAAGATAGAGATTATACATTTATGGTAACAGTCAATGTAGTCATGTATTCTATTCGTCTTGTAATTTCTCTAGGATCTGATATCGAAATTATAACATGTAAAGGAGAAAACAACAGTACAAATATGCACCAAATCAGTAAATAGGAGCTTGTCAAGTCTGGTGTGTAAAGAAAGTTTGATATTAAATAAAAAAATCCTCCCAAAAACTTGTAATTTTCAATATTATTGATATAATAATAATTGGACATAAACAAGAGAAAGGGAGGATTTTTTATGTTAAAGAAGGTAGCAATACTAGCAAATGGTGGAGATGTATCAGGATTTAATGCGGTAATCAGAGCAATCAAGAAAACATGTGAAACAAATGGAATAGAATGCTATGGTTATATTGACGGATACAGAGGATTAGTAAAAAATAATTATGTTAGATTAGATGGAAATGAATTAGCTTCAGGAATTTTGCCAAAAGGTGGTTCTATTATTGGATCATCAACAAATGCTATTGTGTTCCATTATAAAGTAGAACATGAAGATGGAACAGTGACATATGAAGACTTATCAGACCAATGTGTAAAAAATGTAAAAGAAGCAGGATTTGATTGTGTATTTACATTAGGAGGAGACAGTACACAAAAATCAGCTAGAGACTTATACTTAAAAGGAATTAACACAATTGGTGTGCCAAAAACAATAGATAATGATGTTGCATGTACAGATATTACATTTGGATATAATACAGCTGTTCATGTAGCGACTGAAGCTTTAGATAGATTACACACAACTGCAGAAACACATGATAGAATTATGGTATTAGAAGTAATGGGAAGGTTTGCAGGGTGGATAGCATTAGAATCTGCTATTTCTGGAGGAGCAGATGTGGCTTTAATACCAGAAATACCATACGATATTAATAAAGCAGCAGAAGCTATCAATAAAAGAAAAGAAAATGGAAAAAGATTTAGTGTTGTGGTTGTTTCAGAAGGAGCACATCCAAAGGATGAAGAAGGAACAACACATTCAGCAGAAGGAATTGACAATAAAGCAGGGATTAGTGTTAAATTCGGAGGAGAAGGCAATAGAGTTGCAAAAAAACTTCAAGAATTAACAGGATTAGAATCAAGATGTACAATTTTAGGATATATGCAAAGAGGAGGAACTCCAACAGCATATGATAGAGTATTATCTACAAAATATGGTGCAAAAGCAGTAGAACTTGCTATGGAAGGACAGTTTGGAGTATTAACAGTTATAAAGAACGGGAAATTAGATTGTGTACCATTAGAAGTTGTAGTCGGAGAAAACAAAGAAATAGGAGCTGTTCAAGGTGGTACAGCAGAAAGTAATGTTAGATACGTAACAATGGATGATGACTTAGTAAAAACAGCAAGAGATATAGGAATATGTTTAGGAGATTAGTTTATTTTAAAAAGTAAAAAATCAAAAAAATAGTAAATAAGCTTATATACATAAGTTTATTACTATTTTTTTATAAAGATAATAATATTAGGGGAAAAAATAATGAATATATTAATGTATTATATTAAATATTTAAAGGAAAGAAAACAAAAAATGAATTTTTTTCTTACAAATTCTTTTTATCACACAAATGGGCAATGGCCCCCTAAGAGTGATGAAGATTATAAGAATGATTTAATCAGAAAATTTATAAGTGAATTTAGAAAAAAAGTAAAAAGAAAACTAAAAGTTAGAATTTTCAGTTGTGTACCTGAATTATCTATGGATGGAAGTTTTTTTTATTCTGATGAAAAAGGTGAATTTTTAACTTTTACAATTTATTTGGAAAATGTACCTCCAGAAAGAATTGGACTAAAAAAAGGAGTGTATATTGATAATAATCATGATATTGTAAAAATTTTTTATAAGACATTAAAAAGATATAGATTACCGGGAATTGATAAAAGTACAAGAATAAAATTTTTCATAACAAACTATCAAGATTGTTATGAAGGAAAAATATGTTTTAGTGTAGAAGAAGAGCTAAAAAAATCAGCAAGAACACATAAAGAGTTATCTGTAACAACAACAAATGATGGTTTTGTACTTGGATTGGAAGATGAAGTATATAATCAATATATAAATGATGAAAAGTATTTGAAAAAATATAGAAACATGATCATAAAAAGAGTAAAAAAACTAGATACAGAAAATAGAATTGATTTAAATAAAATTGTAGTTTATATAGAACCATTATCTGTATGGCATGAAAAGGCATGGAATCAAAGTCGATCAGGAATACTTTTAGAAAATGTAAAAAAAATCGAGCCTACAACAGATGAAAATGAAGGGAGAACCATGATAGACTATAATCCAGTAAATGAAAAAGGCTTTTACAAAAGCTATATGTTTTTATCAAAAGCAATGGTTATACTTTTAATTATAAGTCTAGTGATGGACAGTTTGGTAAAATTACTTTTCTTTGGATTACTATTACCAATTTATGTTATTATTTCTATAATATTCTTCTTTGGATATCTTAAATCATCAAAAATCTTTTCTATTGTTCTAGTAGCCTTATTACTATTATTTTCTATTAGCAATTATAAATATATATTAGATACAAAGATATTTTTTGAAGGAGGAGGCGTTACTGAGATAGGTACATGGGAAGAATTATCAAATGATTCTTATGATTATATTATGATAAAAAGTAAACCAGTTCGAAATTATTATACAATAGGAAAAATAAATGATAAGGTATTTAAGATTAAAGAAAAACTAATTAGTGGAAAAAAATATAAAATAAGATATTTACCAAATACGAATATAATATTAGGAGTAACGCTCTTAAATGATCAAAATATGAACGATAATGAATGAGTTTTATAGTTTTTATTTCTCAAATTTGACTAAAAGAGAAAAAGATGTTAACATAAATGTAAGAGGGAAGCAGCATATTTTAAAGTTTAATTAAACATTAAAGATAAGGGGGCATTTTCTATGTGGAGATATATACAACAGATAAAATGGTGGATAATTGGTTATGCAATAATTGTTTTAATCGTGTCAGTGGTAGGCAATTTTACATTACCAACAATGTTAATTTCATTAGTGGCATTACTATTATTACTTACCCTGTTTGACATGAATTGCTATCAAAAAGCCAATATGTTATACAATCGGTATGCAAGGTTACAGAATCGATTGAATACATTGCGGAAAAATGAGCAGGTGCCGGAAGAATATTGGAAAGACTTTAAAAAATTGGAAGTATATATTAGAAATAATAGACAGCTACTTAAAAAATATGAAGATGTATATCTCATAGAAAGGCAAGCTGTCAAAAGAATTTTAAAAGAAAAAAGAAAAATGCTAACCACTAAGTAATACAAAGTGGTTTCCCTCTAAGAGGATGTTTTGGAAAAACCAAGACATCCTCTTTATTACATTTATATTACATTTTAATGATTTTAGTTGTGATAAAAAAATATTATTGGTATAATTTGGGTATAATAAAATACGAAGGAGGAATCGTTATGTTAAAATCAAATGTAGCATGGAGTACAAATGAAGATAGTTATACGCAAGGAAAAGAAGCAGCAGAGAAAGCAGTTGTAGACTTAGTACAAACAAAAGTCGCATTTTTATATACATCAGTAGACTGTGATGTCAAAAAAGTATTAGAAGGAGCAAAATCTGAATTAGGAACAGCACCAATTATAGGATGTACATCAAGTGCAGGTATCATTGTACCAGATGGTTTTATTTCATCAGATAATGGATTTACAGGAATATTAGCATTAGGTGATCCAGATACAGAAGTTGGTGTGGCAAGTTCTGAAAGAGGTAGAGATCCAAGAGAAACAGGAAGAAAAGTAGCAATGGAAGCTATGAAAATGGCAGGTAGAACAGATGCACCTCAATATTTCTATATGGTAGCTTCTCCAGCAGAAGAAGAATTCTATATTAAAGGAATTGAAGATGTTATAGGAAGAGTTCCTGTATTTGGTGGAAGTGCAGCAGATAATACAGTAGAAGGAAAATGGAGCATTTATACAAATGATAAAATATTTGCAGATGGTGTTGCAGTTGCATTTTTCTATACAGATAAAGAAATGAAAAATGTATATACAGGAGAATATCATGAAACAACAAATTCAGGAGTTATTACAAAAATAAAGGGAAATAGAACATTAGTAGAAATTGATGGAACACCAGCAATTAAAAAATATGCTTCTTGGACAGGAAAAAAACTAAAAGATTTAGAAGCAGATAACTTATTAGTTTCAACAATTACAGCGCCTTTAGGTGTAAAAGATAGACTAGGAGATTTAATTGCTATACGCCATCCAATGTATGGAAATGAAGATGGATCTATGAATATAGGTGCAAATTTAGCAGTAAATACAGCTGTTATTCAAATGGAGGCATCTGTTGATGAATTAATCAATTCTACAGGAAAAACAATGAAAGAATTAAATAAAGAAATGAATGGAGATGTAGGTGCATATTTATTAGTTCATTGTGGAGGAAGAAGACTAGGAATTGGTGATAGAATTGATGAAGTTGCAAAACAACTAAAGAAAGAAGCAAAAGGTGTACCATTTATTACTATATTTACATTTGGAGAATATGGAGTAAAAGATCATGGTGCTAATACAACAGGAGGTTTAATGCTATCATTTACGGCATTTGGTAAATGAAGAGCAGGGAAAAAACCACAATCCAAAGAAAATTATGAATGTACAATTGAAAATTATACAACAAAAGAAGGACACAACATAGAAATAGCAGTTTGTAAAAATAAAAATCTTGATATAAAGGAGGAAACAACAGTGAAAAATTTAATAGGATATGAATGGAAAGAAGCTTCAAATGAAGCAAAAATAGAGGTTGTTAATCCTGCAACACAAGAACTAATTGATACAGTACCAAATGTAACAGAAGAAGACGTGGATACTGCAGTAAAAGTAGCAATGGTAGAGCAAAAGAAATGGGAAAAAGTATCTATTTATGAAAGAGCAGATATTTTATATAAATTTGTAGATCTAGTAGAAGAAAATAAAGAAAGATTAGCAATTCTTTTATCAAATGAGACAGGTAAACCAATCAGAGAGGCAAGAGGCGAAATTGCAAATGTCAGAATTGGTACAAGAGGATTTATTGAAAGAGCAAAACATTTATATGGTGAAAGCATTCCAGCAGGTACAGAAGCAGGACAAGAAACAACAATGCAAATTACAAAAAGATATCCAATTGGTGTTATTGCAGCAATTATCCCATTTAATTTCCCAAGTGACTTATTCTGTCAAAAAGTACCACCAGCATTAATGATGGGAAATAGTATCATTGTAAAACCATCAAACTATAATCCATTAACATTAATAGAATATGTAAAATTAATGATACAGGCAGGAGTACCAGCAGGTTGTATTCAAATATTAACAGGTGATGGACCAACAGCAGGACAAGCGCTAGCAAGACATCCGGGAGTTCATTTAGTATCTCTAACAGGAGGTACAGCAGCTGGAATACAAACGATGGGAACAGCATCAAAAAATCTAACGCATGTTATGTTAGAATTAGGCGGAAATGATGCATTTATTTTCTTAGAAGATGGAGACATGGACTTAGCAGTAAAAGAAACGATCTGGGGAAGATTATATAATGGCGGACAAGTTTGCTGTGCAAGTAAAAGATTTTTAATTCATAATTCTAGAAAACAAGAATTTATAGACAGGATGAAAGAAGTTATCTCTAATCTGAAAGTTGGAGATCCAATGCAAGAAGATACAGATATGGGACCAATGATTAATATAAATGCAGCAAAAAGAATTGAAGAACAAGTAAATCAAATGGTAGCAGAAGGTGCAACAATCGTTTGTGGAGGAAAAAGGGAAGATGCTTATTATTATCCAACTATCTTAGATAATGTGACCAAAGATATGGAAGTTGCAAAAGATATGGAAATCTTTGGACCAGTTATTTCTGTTATTGGATTTGACGATGTGGAAGAAGCGATCGAAATCGCAAATCAATCTTCATATGGATTATGTGGATGTGTCATCTCAAAAGATTATTCAAGAGCAATGAAAATAGCTGATAAACTAGAATGTGGAGGAGCAGTTGTAAATGGTGCAAGTTTCTATCGTTCATTCGAAATGCCATTTGGTGGATGGAAACATTCTGGAATTGGAAATGAAGGAGTTCTAACAACACTACAAGAAATGTCAAGAGTCAAAACAATTGTATTGAAAAATATATTATAGCATTTGTCCAATTGGGGACGTTTCTGTTTGGGACATTTTTACGTAAACTAGAAAATGACTCAAATAGTAAACATAAAAATGTCCCAAACAGAAACGTCCCCAATTGGACACTTGATTGAACAAGGAATAGGTGAGAATAAAATGAGTAAAAAGAAAATCATAATTATTTCAATATGTGTAATAGTTGTATTAATTATATTGGGAGTAGCTATATATTTTATAAGCAAAAATATAGAAGCAAGTGCAAATGAAAATAAATTATCAAAAATGTATAATAAAATGATGGAAAATAAGACTTATACAATTTCATTCAAATTAGATGATAATAATCAAAATACTATTTCAAGGAATGGAAATATGGCCAATATAGATACTTATAGTAATGGAAAGCATACCACTACAATTATACGTGATGGAAATACACACTTGTTACTATATGATACCAAAAAATTTTACACGTATCAGAATAATGATATAGAGCTAGAAGAATTACCTAATAGCCTAAATAAAATTTTACAAAGCCAAGAACCAACCAAAGGCGAGGAAGAAGTAAACGGAACAATGTACAAGTATGAAGAGTATAAAGGTGTAAATAGTTTTTTAATGAATGCCGATGATGAAACTTCAGAAGGAAATATTTCTACAAAATTTTACTTTAAAGGTGATAATTTAAAATATATAAAAACGATTATGGGAGATACATCTGAATTGTTAGAAATAAATTTATCTTATGGAACAGATAATAAGGCATTTGAAATACCTACTGATTTCCAAGAAGGATAATTCTTAGAGTTTTTAGGGAAATAATGTTTTATAGTAAAAGAAAAATGACGGACAAAATTTAGTCCGCATTTTCTCTGTGTAAATTAATATTTGAGGAGGAATAAAAAATGTCAATGAAATTTGTTTTAAATGAAACATCATATTTTGGGAAAGGAGCAAGAGAAGAACTTGCAGGAGAAATTCAAAAAAGAGGTTTTAAAAAAGTATTTTTGGTAAGTGATAAATCTTTAGTAGAAGCTGGAGTAACAGCTAAAGTAGAAGAAGTATTAAATAAAGCAGGAATTCCATATGATCTATATGATGAAATTAAACCAAATCCAACAATAAAGAATGTAACAGATGGTGTGGAAGCTTGTAAACAATCAGGAGCAGATATCATTGTTGCTGTAGGTGGTGGATCAAGTATTGATACATCAAAAGGAATTTCAATTGTTATGACAAATCCAGATAGAGCAGATATCAAATCATTGAACGGAGCTTCAAATACAGTTAATAGAGGAATGCCAATTATTGCACTTCCAACAACAGCTGGAACGGCAGCAGAAGTTACAATAAATTATGTAATAACAGATGAAGATGCTGAAATTAAAATGGTTTGTGTAGATCCAAATGATATTCCAATTTTAGCAATAGTAGATTCAGAATTAATGGCATCAATGCCTAAAAGTTTAGCAGCAGCAACAGGTATGGATGCATTGACACATGCAGTTGAAGGATATATTACATTAGCACATAATGAAATGTCAGATATGTTTCATATGAAGGCTATTAAAATGATATTTAAATATTTAGCAGCAGCTGTTAATGACAAAGATGAGGAAGCAATTGAGATGATGGGAATGGCACAATATATTGCTGGAATGGGATTTTCAAATGTAGGACTTGGAATTGTTCATTCTATGGCACATCAATTAGGTGCTGTATATGATACACCACATGGTATTGCTAATGCTATGTTACTTCCAACAGTTATGGAATTTAATGGAGAAGTATGTTATGAAAGATTTAGAGATATCTTAAAAGAATTAGGATATCCAGCTGATAAATATACAAAAGAAGAAGTTATAAAAACTTTTGTAAATAGAATTAAAGACTTATCAGAAGAAGTAGGAATTACTACAAAAATAACAGATTATGGTGCTAAAGAAGAAGATTTTGAAATGCTTGCAGATAAAGCTATGAATGATCCATGTAAACCGGGAAATCCAAGAGAAGTAGACAAAGAGACTTTTGTAGAATTATATAGAAAAGCAGCAGAATAAAATAAATCATAAATTTAAAAGAAAGTAATTCTATATAAATATTTATAAAAACACTTGTAAAATCTAGAAAAATGTGCAATAATATTAACATAAAAGAAAAAGACAATAAAAAAGAGGAGTACATTTACACATATTTTTAGAGAATAGAAGTCATTGGCTGAAAGCTTCTTAAATCATGATAAATGGAAGGTAGCTTTTTTGTTGATATTCTGAAATAGTAGTAAGAATATCCGTTTAAGCAACGTTAAATGCTAAATGAGATGTATAGTTATTTGCAAATGCAAAATAAATTTAAATCTTAATGAATTTTAAAAGGCGAAAATAAAAGCAAATAATTATATAAGTAAGGTGGTACCGTGAATATCATTCGCCCTTATGTTTTATACATAAGGGCTTTTTTGAATTTTTATAAAAGGAGGAAGATGAATATGCAGGATAAGTATAATCCAAAAGATTTTGAAGAAAAATTATATCAAGAATGGGAGGCAAAAGGCTATTTTAAACCAAGTATGGATAAAACCAAAGAAAGTTATTGCATTATGATGCCACCTCCAAATGTAACTGGAAAATTACACATGGGGCATGCATTAGATGATACTATTCAAGATATTTTAATTCGTTTTAAAAGAATGCAAGGATATAATACTTTATGGCTTCCCGGAAGTGATCATGCTTCTATTTCAACAGAAATGAAAGTAGTTGAGAAATTAAAAAATGAAGGAAAAACAAAGCAAGAACTAGGTCGAGAAAAATTTTTAGAGGAAGCATGGGAATGGACAAGAATTTATGGAGGTACAATTCAAGAACAACAAAAGAAATTGGGATGTTCTTGTGATTGGGACAGAAGGAGATTTACCTTAGATGAAGGATTATCAGATGCCGTTTTAGAACAATTCGTTGATTTATATAATAAGGGGTTAATTTATAAAGGAAAAAGAATGATTAACTATTGTCCAAGTTGTAAGACATCTATATCAGATGCAGAAGTAGAATACAAAGAAGAAGCTTCTCATCTATGGCATATTCGTTATCAGATAACAGGTGAAAAAGATAGATATATTATTGTTGCTACAACAAGACCTGAAACCATGTTAGGAGATACAGCAGTTGCAGTTCACCCAGATGATGAAAGATATAAGGATTTAGTTGGAAAAACATGTATTTTACCAATTATGAATAAAGAAATCCCAATTATTGCAGATGAATTTGTTGATAAAGAATTTGGAACAGGATGTGTTAAAATTACACCAGCACATGATATGAATGATTATCAAGCAGGTTTAAGACATAACCTAGAGATTGTAGAAGTATTTGATGAAGATTATAAAATGGGTGATTTAGTTCCAGAATATAAAGGAATGGACTTATTAGAGGCTAGAAAAGCAATTGTGAAAAAACTAGAAGAAATTGGAGCATTAGTAAAAACAGAAGATTATACGCATAATGTAGCAAAATGTGAAAGATGTAAAACGACGATAGAGCCAAAAATATCTGAGCAATGGTTTGTTTCTATGAAAGAATTAGCAAAAAGAGCAGCAGACTCTGTTAGAAATCATGAGGCTAGATTTATTCCTAAAAAATATGAAAAACAATATTTTAATTGGCTAGATAATATACAAGATTGGTGTATTTCAAGACAATTATGGTGGGGACATCAAATACCAGCATATTATTGCGAAGAATGTGGACATATTAATGTTGCAAAAACGGCACCTACAAAATGTGAAAAATGTGGAAGTACAAAATTACATCAAGATGAAGATACATTAGATACATGGTTTAGTTCTGCATTATGGCCATTCTCAACTTTAGGTTGGCCAAACATGAAACAGAAGATTATAAAACATTCTATCCAACAAATGTATTGGTTACAGGATTTGATATTATTACTTTCTGGGTATCTAGAATGATGTCACAGGGCCTAGAATTTACTGGTCAAGCACCATTTAAAGATATTTTAATCCACGGAATGGTTCGTGATAGTCAAGGAAGAAAAATGTCTAAAACATTAGGAAATGGTATAGATCCAATTGAAATCATTGATGAATATGGAGCAGATAGTTTAAGATTTGCTGTCATATCAGGAACGACAATGGGAAATGACATTCGATACATGCCAGAAAAATTGGAACAAGCATCAAACTTTGCCAATAAAATATGGAATGCAACAAAATTTATTAGAAACAATGAAGTGAACGATGAAGATATTATTGATTTCCATACAAAAGTATTTGACAAAGAAACAGGTAAATACAAGAAAGAATTATTAAACTTAGAAGATAAATGGATTATTAATAAACTAGAAACATTAATCACAGAAGTAACCAATAATATGGAAAATTATGACTTAGGTGTTGCGTTAGATAAAGTATATAACTTTATATGGAATGAATTTTGTGATTGGTATATTGAAATGGTAAAACCAAGACTATATAGTGATGATTATAATGAAAAAGTAAAAGTTTGTTATGTATTAGATTATGTATTTGGTATTTCAATGAAACTATTACACCCATTTATGCCATTTGTTACAACAGAAATTTATAGAAATTTAGTACAATATAATGACAAAGAATTGATGGTATCAAAATGGCCTTATGCAAAAAATGAGAATACATTTAAAGAGGAAGAAGCGTTTGTAGAAAGACTAAAATCGATTATTACAGAAATTAGAAATACAAGAGCAAACATGAATGTACATCCATCTAAAAAAGCAGAGTTAATCTTTGTTACTGAGAAATATGAGGAAGAAATTCAAGAAGCTAAAGAATTCTTGCTAAAATTAGGATTTGGAAATAATATTAGAATTCAAAAAGATAAAGTGGGAATCAAAGACAATGCAATTAGTATACTAGAAGAAGGAATTGCATTATATATGCCATTTGAAGGCTTAGTGGATATGGAACAAGAAAGAAAACGATTAGAAGAAGAGAAAAAAAGACTAGAAGGAGAAGTTGCTAGATGTGAAAAGATGCTTTCTAATCCGGGATTTATGAATAAAGCCCCACAAAGTAAGATTGATGAAGAAAAAGCAAAGCTAGAGAAATATAAAGAAATGTTAGAAAAAGTAAAAGAAAATTTGAAAAATTAATTATATAGAGCAGATACTTCTGATAGAATAAATATATTAGATTATAGATAAACAAAAAATATACTATCAAAATAAAAAGATACCTCATTCCATGAAAATATAAGGTATCTTTTTATTTTGCAATTTTTAAATCATAAAAATTTTTAAAAACATAGCCCTGTTCTTTTAGATACTTGATAGAATCCTTTAAAACAAGATGAGTATCATTAACATCAGAAGTATCATGCATTAAAATGACTAGAGTACCTTTATTTTTTGAAGAATCTTTTAAATTATTTAATAATTCTACATTACTATATTTTTTTTCAGAATCTTTATTCAAAGTATTCCAATCTATATAGGTATAACCTATAGAAGGAAGCAATTTAACATATTCTTTTTTTCTAGATTTGTAACTTGAAGCCATATATCCATTTGGAAATCGAAAAATATAGGAATGGTAATTTTCTATGCCAATTGCTTTACTAATTTCTATATCAGTAGATAAAATTTCATTGATAAAACTATCAGCATTTGTATATAGTTTATCATTGTTATGAGTATAACTGTGATTTGCAATATAGTGTCCTTCGTCATATGCACGTTTAACAAGTTCGGGATATTCTTTAACATGTTTTCCAATAACAAAAAAAGTTGCTTTTACATTTTCTTCAGATAATATGTCAAGAATTTTAGGTGTAGATTTTAAAGTAGGACCATCATCAAATGTTAAATAGGCAATTTTTTCTTTTTGATTGAAAAGATTAGATATTTTATCTTGAAAGATTGTTTTTTCAAATTCATCTGTAGATAAGGCGAAAGAATTTGAAGAAATAAAATAAATATAGCCATTGCAAATGAATATAGAGAAAATTACCAATATAAGTAATACAAGTATAATATATTTTTTATGAATGATAACAAATTTCATAGATTTTCCTTAATTATCTTAATAAATTAAACCAAGTAGAAAATACTTTGGTACTCATAGTTGCTATATCCATCTTATTAACAGAAACTTGTGAAACCAAATTAACGGTGCTAAGTACTTCGCCATCTAAAGAAAAAGAAATTTCACCTACTTTTTGGCCGTTAGAAATAGGAGCAGAAATATTTTCATCAATAGTCACAGTTTGTTCTATATTCTTTTCACTACCTTTAGCTAATAATATACCGGCATCATTTTCTAATACAACAGGAATTGTAGCTTGAACACCTTTATCAATACTAACTGTTTGGATTAAATCTCCTATTTTTCCAAAACTTTGATAAGAAAAATTATTGAATCCATAATCTAATAACTTTTGAGCTTCAGCAAATCTAACCTTTGTGGAAGGTGCTTTCATAATAACTGCAATTAAAGATAAGCCATCACGTGTAGCACTAGCAGATAAATTGTATAAAGCAAGAGACGTAGAACCAGTTTTTAACCCAGTAGCACCATTATAATTTTTGATTAATTTGTTTGTATTAGAAAGTTGTGTTTCGCCATTTCTTAATGTATCCATCCAAATTGTTGTATAGTTTGTAATTTCAGGATATTTATTTAATAATTCTCTAGACATAATGGCAATATCATAACTAGAAGATACATGACCATCTTCATCTAAACCATGACAATTTTTAAAAGTTGTATCACTCATTCCAAGCTCATAGGCTTTGTCGTTCATCATTTGAACAAAAGCCTCTTCTGAACCAGCAATATATTCGGCCATTGCGACAACGCAGTCATTTGCAGAATTCACACAAATTGCTTTTAGCATTTCATCAACTGTTAAAGTTTCTTTAGTATCTAACCATATTTGTGAACCACCCATAGAAGCAGCATTTTCACTACAAGGTACAGAATCGGTTAAAGCTATTTTTCCAGAATCAATTGCTTCCATAATCAATAAAATACTCATAACCTTTGTAACAGAAGCAGGTCTCAATTGCTCATGAATATTATGTGCATATAAGACTCTACCAGAAGATTGCTCAATTAAGATTCCAGATGCAGATTCTAAATTCAAAGAATTATCATCTGTAACTTCACTAGTAGCATTTGTTAGCAAAGAGCTTTCATCATCAGAAACATTATTGGAACTTGGAACAGTATTAGAATTAGAATTTACATCTGTAGTATTATTAGAAGTTGTATTTGTAGTAGTATTCATACTATTAGAATTTGTGTTAGAAGGGCGTATATTATCATCTAAAATATTTAGTGTATTGGCATTACTAGACCAAACATACAAAGAATCATCTGAAGCAAATACAAAAGAAGAATAAGAAATGAAAATGCAAAATATAAGAAGAATACTAAAGAAATGCTTAATATTTGTTTTATTCATATATTTATAACCTCCAAAGTAGCAGATAACTGCCAGAAATATAGTGAAAATATTTTATTTAAATATATGATAGAAAAAATAAAAAAGAACTGATAAAGAAAGTAAAACTTGAAAACAACTGATTTTTTCCTCCTTTTTTTCTTGACAACAAATAGGAATAAAGATAAGATAAAAGAAATAAGGAGGAGAAAAATATGCCAACATGGGCAATACACTTAGCAACATCAAAAAAAGTGAGTGAAAAAATTTGTATAGATAAAAATATATTTGCATTTGGCAATTTGTTACCAGATATACCAAATAGATATGTTATAAAAGGTATAGAGCATTATATATCACATGCCAGAACACATTTTGAGACAGAAATATTAGTGGTAGAGCATATAGAAAAAAGATATGACTTAAAAAACTTTGCACAAAAATACAAAGATAAGTTTTCTAATCCATTAATGCTAGGCTATTACGTCCATTTATTAACAGATTACTATTGGAATGATAAGACATATGGTGAGCATGGAATATACGATGAAGAAAAAAATAGAATAGGCCTAATATTAAATAACCAAGAAAAAGTTTTATGCAGTAAGGAAAAAGCAAGACAAATAAAGGCACAAGATTTTAAGATTTTTTCAGAATATATTTATGAAAATAAATTGGCAGGTAAATTAGAATATGATAACAAAATAGAGACATATTTAAAAGAAATCGATTGGATAAAACTAAATAAAGAAGAAATTCAAAAGACAATCGAATATGTGATGGATAAATATACAGGAAAAAGCAAAGTACTACAAAAAGACGAAGATAGAGAATATAAAATTTATAGTGAAAAAGAGATGATATTATCAATAGAAGAATCTGTTAACTTCATCCTCAAAATGATACATAAACATGCTCCATATTTATTAAATAAAACATAAAGATAGGAGTTAAAGACATGATACATATATTATTAGTAGAAGATGACCCTAATATATCAAATACGATTTCATATTATTTACAAGCAAACGGATTTACAATTCAAACAACTAAAACAGTAAAAGAGGGGATTGAGAAGATTAAGAATAATAATTATGAGTTAATGCTATTAGACATCAATTTGCCAGATGGCACAGGATATGAACTATATAAAAAAATGAGAGATATACAAAAAATTCCAACAATATTTTTAACAGCATTAGATGAAGAAAAAGATATTGTAAAAGGATTTGATTTAGGAGCAGATGATTATATAACAAAACCATTTCATGCTGGCGAATTGCTATCAAGAATCAAAAATGTGCTAAGACATACATCATCATCTAAAGAAAAATTAGAAGATAAAATAAAAATCCAAAATGTAGAATTAAATTATACTACACGGAAAAGTAAAAAAGAATGACAAAGAAATAGAACTAACAGCATTAGAATATAAAATCTTGGTTATGCTATTTGAGAATAAAGGCAAAATGATAACAAGAGAGCAGATATTATCCTATATTTGGGATAATGAAGAAAATTTTGTAAATGACAATACATTAACAGTGTATATAAAAAGAATTAGAGAAAAAATAGAAGACAATCCCACTAAACCAGAGATCATAAAAACAGTTAGAGGTTTGGGATATAAAATTGAACAATAGCTATGTACTAGATTGACGTTTTAAGAACAAATTAAAAAAGGAGAGATATGAACACAAAGCAAAAAAGAAAATTAAGTATCTATATAGGTATCATATTAATAGCTACTATATTGCTAATTATATTTACTATCTATTATATACAAAAAAATTATAGAGAAAGTTTATATTTATATACCAATAAAGTAATTTCAGAAATAACAAAAGAACATCCAGAACAAGAAGAAAAGATTATAGAAGAAGTATTTTTAAATAATTCTATAGAAGAGGAGAATATAGAGGATATATTAAGTAAATATGGATTTAATGAAGAAAATATTGATATAGTAAATGATAATTTTAAAAGTATTGATAAACTTATTTTTATGTTTTCATTAATTTTCATTATAGGTATTTTAGGAATTATTGGATTATATACAATTTATATTAGAAAACAAAATCAAAAGCTGAAAAAATTAGATGACTATTGTAAAGAAATCTTAAAAGGGAATTATCTTTTAGATTTAAAAGAACAAGATGAAAGTGATTTTAGTAAATTAAAAAATGACATATATGACATGACAATTATGCTAAAGGAAAAGAACAGTTTATTAGAAAAAAATAATAAAGATATAGAAAAATTAATTGCTGATATCTCTCATCAATTAAAAACTCCACTCACATCTCTGAATTTAATTAATGATATTTTATATACAGATTTACCAGAAGAAAAGAAAAAAGAATTTTTAGATAGCAGTCAAAAAGAATTAGAAAAAATTAATTGGCTAATAAAAACGGTATTAAATATAGCCAAATTAGACTCGAAAACACTGATTTTAGACAAAAAGAATGAAAACGCATATCATTTATGCTTAGAAGTGAAAAACAACTTTAAAGCTATGTGTGAGATAAATCAAGCGGATATAGAAATTATATCTAATAAAAACGAAACCATTAATTGTGATAAAAAATGGACAATAGAAGCTATGAATAATATTGTAAAAAATGCAATCGAACATGGAGCAAAAACAATAACTATAAAACTAGAAGAAAATACGATGTATACAAAAATTACAATAAGAGACAATGGGGAAGGAATTGACAAAGAAGATTTGGGACATATTTTTGATAGATTTTATAAAGCTAAAAATAGCAAAGAAAATAGTTTAGGTATTGGACTTGCTTTTTGTAAAAGTATTATTAGAAACCAAGATGGAGATATCCGTGTAAAAAGTTCTAAAAAGGAAGAAGATAGTTGGACAGAATTCATGATAAAATTATATAAATAAAAGAAAAATAAAGAATTATTGAGGAAAAAAATGAAAAAATATAAAATCATATATATTGTATTAATCTTAATATGTATTGTCATGATATTAACAAAAGGAATTACAGTTGGAACAACAATTAAGGAAGTTGGAAGTCAAGAAATTGCAAATATTGATGGAGACTATGGATATATAGACATATTAATTTTTAATATTGGCATTTTACTAGCAATCCTTATAGTTAGTGTATATGTCACTTTTAATAAGAAGAACATTATAAAACTTAAATATGTTATTTTACTATGTGTTTTTATATTGTTGTTATGGATTCCAATTGGAATGCAACATAATATGGGTGGAAGTCAAATAACATTAGGAAGAGAAACTTATATATCATTGATAAATATGTATTTATTTTTTAGATAATGTAGACATGTATTATTTGTAAAAAATAAAATTAGAAATAAAAAATAGAAAAAATTAAATAAGTCATTTTAGAGTCACTTTTATGTAGTAATATAATACTAACAATAAAAGTGACATTTTTAATACGTTTCTTTCTAGGTCCTAAATACGCATATAATAAAGGATAAAACGTATAGAAAAATAATTAGCAAAATTACAGTCATTTAAACACAAGAAAGGAGAATCTTTATGGAGATATTAAAAGTCGAGAATTTAAGTAAAAAATATGGCAAAAAGGATACAGAAGTTGTTGCATTAGACAATGTATCTTTTAGTGTAAACAAAGGAGAATTTGTAGCCATTGTAGGTGCATCTGGAAGTGGAAAATCCACATTGCTACATCTAATTGGAGGTGTAGATAAACCAACAAGTGGAAAAGTATATATCAATGGAACAGACATTTATTCTTTAAATAATGATAACTTAGCAATTTTTAGAAGAAGACAAGTGGGGTTAATTTATCAATTCTATAATTTAATTCCTATTTTAAATGTAAAGGAAAATATTACATTACCATGTGATTTAGATGGACAAAAAGTAGATGAAAAAAGATTAAAAGAATTGTTATATATTTTAGGTTTAGAAAAAAGAGTAAATCATTTACCAAATGAGTTATCAGGTGGACAGCAACAGAGAGTTTCTATCGGAAGAGCTATGATTAATACTCCAAGTATTGTCTTAGCAGATGAACCAACAGGAAATTTGGACAGTAAAGCTTCAAGAGAGATTATTGATTTATTAAAAGTATCTAATCAGAAATATAATCAAACAATAATTGTCATTACACATGATGAAAATATAGCCTTAGAAGCAGATAGAATTATTATGATACAAGATGGAAAATTGATTAGTGATGAGAAAGTAAAGTAAAGAGATGCTTGAAAAATAATTACAACATATACTTGAGAAGGGAATGAGATAAAAGATGAAAATTTTAAATACATTGACACTGAAAAATCTAAAGTTAAATAGAAAAAGAACGATTGTAACCATTATTGGAATTTCTCTTTCTGTTGCCTTAATATGTGCAATCACTACATTTGCTGTTAGCTTTCAAAATTCCATGATTGAAAGGGAAACTAAGACAAATGGGAATTATCATATCCATGTGCAAAATGTATCAAAAGAAAACAAAAAATACTTAGAAAATAATGCAAAGATAGAAAAATTAGAAATATCACAAGAAATAGGGTATGCAGTTTTGGATGATTCTAAAAATGAGAATAAACCATATGCCTATATTGAAGGATATGATGATGCACTTTTACAAAATGGAGGAATTATTTTAATAGAAGGAAGATTGCCAGAAAATGAGAATGAAATTGTCATACCAGAACATGTTATCCAAAATGGAAAAATAAACTTAGATGTTGGTGAAACAATAGAACTTAATATTGGTAATCGATACAAAGGGGAATATATCTTAAATCAATCAAATCCATATTACACAGAACAAGATAGGTTAGATAGAAAAGAAAGTGGAATTGAAGATGATTTAGAACAAGAAAATTTTGTTGGTAATATGAAAAGAACATATACCATTGTGGGAATTATGGAAAGGTTAAATAGTGAAAGCTATTCTGCTCCGGGTTATACCATGATAACAAAATTAGAGCAGATTGATGAAACGAAAAATATAAATGCATCTATCGTATTAAAAGATCCAGCAGAAACATATAATTTTGAAAAATATTTAAAAAATGATTTAAAAATTAATGAAACTAATATTTCAGAAAATGAACAATTGTTATACTATATAGGAGTTTTCAAAAGTAGCAGAGTAGAAAACTTTGTTATAACTATATTAGCAATAGTAATTGCTATTATTGTTTTTACATCTGCTTTTGTTATCAAAAATAGTTTTAATATATCCCTTACTGAGAAAACAAGAGAATTAGGAATGATTGCAAGTGTAGGAGCAACAACAAAACAAATTAGAAAAAGTATCTTTTTTGAAGGTGCTATACTAGGAATTATTTCTATACCATTAGGAATTATACTAGGAATTGTAGCAATTGGTATTGTGTTAGCAATTGTAAATGGAATTATTCATTCAGGAAGTAGTCCATTAATTGATAATTTTGAATTACACTTAACAATATCAGTTTTTGCAATTATAATAGCTGTTATCATATCTGTTATTATGATTATTATTTCTTTAATAAAACCAAGTTATCGAGCAGGAAAAATTTCACCAATTGATGCTATAAGAGAAAGTTCAGATATAAAAGTGAAAAAAAATAAACATAAAAATAAGCCGTATACATTAACAAAAAAACTATTTGGAATAGAAGGTGTCATTGCCAGAAAGAATTTCAGAAGGAGTAAGAAAAAGTATAGAACAACCATATTTTCTATATTTTTAAGCATTGTTTTATTTATCTCTATGAATGCATTTGCAGAAAGTGTATTTGGAATATCTTCGTTAAAATATCAAGATTCTAGAATTAATTTAACCGTATATACTGGCTATGACAAGGAAGAAACAGAAAAAGAGAACTATTTTAACCAGATTAAAAACTTGGAGGGGATTAAAGAATATGCTATCTTAAAAAATGCACACGTCTATATCGACAACCAAAAATTATTTACTGAAAAAGCACTTGACTATTATTCAGAAATGAATTCTTTAATCATATATTCAATTGGAGATGAAGCCTATAAAAATTATGTAAAAGAATTAGGACTGAATTATGATGATGTAAAAGACGAAGCCATTTTATGTGATACCAGACTTTTATATGAATACGAAGATGGAAAAGATGGAGTAAAAAGGGTAGAAACAAATTTATTAAATTTAAATGCAGGTGATACACTAGAATATTATAACACGATGGATGAAGAAGGAAATTTATTAGAAAAAGGAAATATTAAAATTGCTAAAAGAGCTGATAAATATCCATTAGGATCATTATTTAGTAATGATACAAATCCTATTATTATCATTTCTGATGAAATGATGCAAAATTTTGATAATAGTTTGGTTTCTATAAATATAAATGCAGAAGATCCATATAAAGTGCAAGAAGAAATTATCAAGATAGATAAGACTAATAAAGATAATATTTATAATGTTGAAGAGGACGTAAGAGCAGCTAAAAATATGAATTTAATTGTATCTATATTTGTATATGGATTTATAGCCGTTATTTCTATTATTGGTGTAACCAACATATTTAATACGATAACAACTAATATGGCACTAAGAAACAGAGAATTTGCAATATTAAAATCTATAGGTATGACCAATAAAGAATTTAAGAAGATGATTCATTATGAAAGTTTTATATATGGACTAAAAGCGCTTATATTTGGACTGCCAGTAGGAGTCGCATTATCTTATCTAATCTATACTGTTACAGCAGATGTCTATACAACAAGTTATGAACTTCCTATAATACCAATTTTCATTTCTATTATATTTGTATTTGCTATTATCTTTATGACAATGCGATATGCTGTTAAGAAAACCAAAAATCAAAATATTATCGAAACAATTAGAAAGGAAAATATTTAAAAATTAAGATAACTCCAGTAATTAAAAAAAATACTGGAGTTATCTTAATTTACTCGACATCAATGTTTAGTTTATTTTCACATACACATCGAAAAAGTCGCAGTCATAATCAATGTATTCGTCTTGATATAGCCACTGACGACTTACACATTTTGAAAAGTCCAATTCAAAGTCATCGCCCATATCTGAAGTTGATATCCATCTATTAATTTTCTTAGTAAAGCAATCATATCCACAAATATTATGGATTTCGTCTTCATATGGATAATGCAATTTTTTAAATACGCGAATAATACAATTTGCATCGCTTGGTGACACTCGTTCGACATTGAATCCCTTATCTGAAAGTTTTTGAAAAGCCATTTTCTGAAGCTCTTCAATGGTAGGAAAAATCATTTCTTTTCCGTCATTGTCAATGGGAATCCCTTTCTTTTCATTAAAACATATCTTATAAAAAGATATATTCCGAACTTTTTCAGCTTCTTTCTTAGAAAGTATAATTTTTGCAAGCATAATGTCCTCCTATTAATGTGTATAATATTTATAATCATAAAACTAAAAAGCCAGAGCAATGTTTCTCTCTTACTAATTAGTAATATAAAGAAAATAAGTATATATATAATAAGACCATGTCTTATAACATGTAATAATATAACATGTTTTTAGAGAAAAGAAAATAGGAATAATAAAATTTATGGCTCTTCAATTAAATCCTGCCAATACTTCTTAGGCATGAATTGCATTTGACATCTAGTATTTTTTCTTTCTTGTATAGCAATAGTTTTAAAAAATAATTTCCAAAGTTCTTGATATTTTTGTTCTTCTTCAGTAATATCAGGTATTTTTAAATTAGTGCTATCAATGATTTTGTATTCTTGTGAATTGTATAAAAAACAAATATTTCTATTTTTATCATGAATAATAAAGTTTTGTGTAGGTAGTCTTCTAATAAAATGATGTCCTAATGGTTCTATAATATTATTATCAGGGTGAATAGAAGCATAATATAGATTTTCGCCAATTTCCATGAATCGAAGTAATCCTTTTAATTTATGACATTCTGATAAAGCTCTTTTTCTCATGTTAATAACAGAAAAAACATAAGAAATTGTAAGCATAGTATTGATTTTAGGACCAAGATCAAACCCATCACATAAATACTTTAAAATATTGATTTCTTTATTTTTACCATCTGATAAAAACGCATAAAAACTATTGTATAAAGCTTCATAACAAATGTTTTTATTGATACCATCAAATACTCTTTTTGACTTTTCATAATTGGTATCAATATACTGTGTTTTATCTAAAAAATTTTCTATATATTTTTCTTCTGGAACAATTTTTTGTGGTAGTGTTTTGTAAGAATAACTATCAAATACAATTGTTAATAAACCATCAAATGTACCATCATATAAATAGGTCGTGTTTATAAGCTTCCAGTTAGACATTTTATTTTATCCTCCTTTGTAGGCAACAATGTATCAAACATTGATAATTGTTCATATTTCTTTTGTGGAATTGTATTTCTTTCTGCATATAATAAATTGGTTTCAATAAAATTCTTGTTAAATTTGTTGACTTCGTAAAAATATTTTCCTTTGCAAGTAATAAAATATTGAGCTCTTTTTAAGACAACACCCAATTTTTTTAGACTTTCAAAATCTAGTAAGAATTCTCTTCTAGCAGTAATAATCTTTTTAGCACTAATAACTCCAATACCGGGAATTCTTAATAAAGTAGAATAATCAGCTGTATTAATTTCTATTGGAAATTTGTCTAAATTTCTTAAAGCCCAATCACACTTAGGGTCTAATAAAGTGTTGAAATTGGGATGCTCTTCATTTAACAATTCGTCTGCTTGAAAGCCATAAAAGCGAAGCAGCCAATCTGCTTGATATAGTCGGTTTTCTCGTAAAAGTGGAGGCTTCTCTAAAGTAGGCAAGTTTTTATCATTATTAATAGAAACATAAGCAGAATAATAGACACGTTTTAATTTCAAAGATTTATACATTCCTTCAGAAAGTTTTAATATCTTTAGATCTGTTTCAGGTGTAGCACCAACCATTAATTGTGTGGTTTGACCTGCTGGGACAAATTTCTTTTTATATTTAGATTTATCTATCTTATTGATTTTAATTGTATTTGAGATATATGTCATTGGTTTTAAAATACCATCCTTTTCTTTTTGAGGAGCTAGTAATTTCAAACTATCATTTGAAGGAAGTTCTATATTAATACTTAATCTATCTACTAAAACACCTAAACTGTCAATTAATTCTTGACTACAACCGAGGAATTGTTTTGCAGTGTATATATCCATTAAAATGATATTCATTCCTTAAAATAGAAGTTGTTTCAATCAATCTTTCCATAGTGTAGTTAGGGGATTTGATAACTGCTGAACTTAAAAATAAACCTTCTATATAATTTCGTTTATAAAAATGAACAGTTAAATCTGCAACTTCACGTGGGGTAAAGGTAGCTCTAGATACAGAATTTGAAGAACGATTAATACAATATTTACAATCATAGATACAGGCATTTGTAAATAAAATTTTTAAAAGAGAGATACATCTACCATCTGCACCCCAACTATGACAAATACCAGAAACATGACCATTTCCAATCCCATTGTTTGTATTTTTTCGATTACTTCCACTAGAACTGCAAGAAGCGTCATATTTAGCAGAATCAGCAAGTATTTTTAATTTATCAAAAATTTCCATAATGCACCTCCAAACATATGTACGATTATATCATTTAAAAAATTAAACTGCAATACTTTTAGAACAAATTTTTGAGAGTAAACAAATTTAATGAATTTATGTGTCGCAATTTTAAATTTTTTTATAAAAATTGACAAAATATAAAAAATTTTATAGAAATATTGAAAAAAAATAAAGGAAACTATATAATACTAAACGATACATACAAAAGTAAATAAAAAAGGATGGTATAAAAATGATACAAATAGAAAGTAAATATGGAAACAATTATGGAAATATATATGGGGAAATAAAAACATCTATTCCAAAAATAAAAGTCATTGGAATAGGTGGAGGTGGCAATAATGCTGTCAGACAAATGGTAGAAGACAAAGTAAAAGATGTCGAATTTTATTTTATCAATACAGAACTTGCTATGTTAAATAAAACAAGAATGGAAAATATTTTACAAATTGGAAAAGAAACCACAAAAGGATTAGGAGCTGGTGCTAATCCAGATATGGGAGAAAAGGCTGCCATTGAAAGCAAAGAAGATATTAAAAAATTATTAGAAGGTACGCAATTATTATTCTTAACTGCAGGAATGGGTGGCGGAACTGGAACAGGTGCAATTCCAGTAGTTGCAGAAATTGCACAAGAAATGGGGATTCAAACAATTGCCATTGTGACAAAACCATTTTTATTTGAAGGAAGATTGAGATCAAGTAGGGCAGATAGCGGAATAGAAAAATTAAAACAATATGTTAATAGTTTAATATTGATTTCAAATGATAAATTGTTAAAAATAGCTGGTAATCAAAAAATGAGTGTTATCAATGCTTTCAAAATGGCAGATAATGTATTAGAACAAGGAATTAAAAGTATTACAGATCTAATTACATCAGTAGGAGATATTAATGTTGACTTTGCAGATATTACAACTATGCTAACATATAAAGGAATGGCATATATGGGAATTGGAGAAGCAGAGGGAGAAGGCAGAATGGTAGATGCGGTTAATCAAGCAATCGATAATGCACTTACAGAAAACAAAATTAATAATGCTAAAGGTGTTATCTTTAATGTTAGAGGAAATTCAGAATTGGCATTAAGTGAAATTAATGATGGTATTGGTAAAATTAATGATTTAATTAGTGAAGATGCCAATGTCGTATTTGGAACAATTACAGATAATTCATTACAAGATAAAGTTGTTGTTACAGTTATTGCTACAGGAGTAGAGTAAAAGAAAAAAGGCAGAAATTTTATAAAATTTCTGCCTAAATACATTTTAAATTCTAAAAACTTTTCATTTTCATATAAACACGTTTTCTATCAAATACTATCATAAAACTTAAATAAGATAGAACAAACAAAGAAATTTGCATAATCGTATTTAATGAAAAATTTGAAAAAGTGATAGGTAATAGTTTAATTACCAAATAAGATGCCAGACAAGCAAAAATAGGTCTTATAATAAATTTTTTAAAATTCACTGAATAATTAATTTTTTTCTTTAGTTGAATACTACTAATTGTAAAATTTAAAAGTTCACTTACAAAAATACTCAAAATATATCCATACATTCCCATCAGAGGGACAACAAAAAAGATAATAGATATGGTAACCAATAAATCAATAATATTACAGACCATAACACTAACTTGTTCATTAATACCTTTTAGCATGTTATCTATGATATTATCTATATACATGAAAAAAATAAGAGGAGAAAGTATTCTGATCCATTTTCCAGCTTCTATAGATTGATAGACCATTAAACTAATTTCATTAGAGAATATAACAAAAATACCTGTAACACCAATAGAAAAAATAAATGTAACTTTAAAAATGGTATCACAAACGGTTTTTAATCTGTTATAATTTTCACCAGCCAGTAATCTGGAGAATTCTGGAACTAATAAGCTACTAAAAGAACCAATCAAGACATTAGCAAACATGATAACTGGCATAACCATTCCGACTAATTAAACCATAGTTAGAGACAGCTAAGGAATAAGAAATGCCTGATAATTCTAAGCGAATTGGAATTAAGAATTGTTTTAAAGAGGAAAGTCCTGAACGTATACAAGAAGTGATACTAATCGGAAAAGCAATGGAAAAGATTTTTTTCTTCATTTGTATAGGTAAACTTCTCTTGGATATGTATTTTTTTCTATCAAATAGATAAAAAATGATGTTTAAACTAAAAGAAAATATTTCAGATATTACATCAGCTAAAATAAGAGAAATACAAATAGATTCTACATCTTTTGAAGGATTTAGATAAAGTAAAAATACAGTAGCAATTATTTTTACACTTGTTTCTAGAATTTGCGAAATAGCACTTTTATATGGTTTTTCAACAGATGAAAAATATCCTCCAATTACAGAAGAAACAGAAATAAGAGGTAATCCAAGAGAAATTAGATAAATGGGGATTTCAGATACAGCATGTTTCAACCATGCAGATGAGATTACTGGTGCAAATAAAATAATAAAAAGGGAACTGGTTATACCTAATAATAAAGCAAAAAGTATAGACGTTTTAACAGCTTTTAAACCATTAATATAATTTCCTTTTGCAAACTCTTCAGATACAATGCAAGTACAGGCAATCCCAATACCAGATGTAGCAACTGTTATAGCAAAACTATAAACAGACATTAATAAACTGAAAACTCCAATGGCTTCTGATCCAACTTTATTAGCTACATAGATATTAAAAATTAGTCCAATTCCTCTCATGGCTAAGGAAGTACTTGTTAAAATAATTCCATTAATAAAAAATAATTTTGTTTTTCTCAAAATATCACCTTATAAATGATATTAGGAAAAATCAATTTTATGTCCATTTGGGGACGTTTCTTTTTGGACATTTTCAAGACATTGTAATAAAAAATAAAAGTATATAAAAATTTATGAAATGACGAATGTGAATGAAATCATGTTAGAAAAAATTAAAGTATCTAATAGGAGAATCTCAAATTTTGCTTTGAGAGGTGCCTATTAGATACTTTTAGTTTTTCTCATGATGTAATGTTAGCCGAGGAATAAAATAAATTTTTATATACTTTTCTTTTTTATATAACTATTTTAAAAAATGTCCAAAAAGAAACGTCCCCAAATGGACATATTATGTTTTTAAGGACATTAAAGTAACATTTACTAATCCTTCAGTAACAGAAGATAATATTTTTATATCATTTCCAGTATCATTTTTAAATTTAAAATCATAACTACCATAAGCAACTGCTGCATCCTTTCCTTCTGGTACATAAGGTACATGATTGCTATGAGGATGTCTTTCTACAACAGTTAAACCTGATGTTGCTAATACAGCATTATATAATGTACTACTAACTTGACAATTACCACCACCATATCCTTTTTTCTTATTTCCATTATGATCATATATATCCGCTTCTAGATAACCTTTACTACTTGTAGCAGGTCCAACTGTATTACAAAAAGAAAACGTGTCACCACTTTTTACAATAGTATCATTCAAGGTAGAAGTAGTAATTTCCATATTTTTTGTTCTATTAGAATCATTAGAATAAATTTTAGTAGAGAATGCTGATAATTGTTCTTCAGTTGTTTGAGAAGTAGTATTTGTAGTGTTTTCTGTAGTAGAAGAATTTTCAGATGTTGTATTATCTGAAGTGTTATTTGTAGTATTCTCATTGTGAGAAGTATTTTCTTCAGGAGCTGTATTTTCATTATGTGCTATAGTATTTTCACTTGAAGTTCTATTAGCTTCATAATTTGCATTTTTACTATTATCAGAGGAAGTATTTCTTACATAAAAAAATATACCAATTCCAATTAACGCAAGTAGTCCAATAATGATAAAAATTCCTAATTTTTTATTCATATAAATCACCAGATTTATTATAACCAAAACTTTAAAAATTATTGACAATTAGCTAAAAAAAATATATAATTATATATGTATATTAAAGAAAAGAGGAGAAAAATATGCTTGCTAAATATTGGAAAAAAATTGGAATGCTTATTTTAATTATAGCTTGTGTGTTTAATGTTATGAATAAATTGGTACATAAACTTTCGCTTAACAGTGAAATGTTGTCTTCTGCACAATATGTATATGATCAACAACAAAATGAAGAAAATAATGAAAATAACACAAATTAGGACTTGAAAAATATAAAAAAATGTGTTATGATGAAAAACAGTCGAGTTATTTCAATTTAAGAAAGAGGTGAACAATAATGAAAGAAGGAATACATCCAAATTACAACCAAACAACAATCACATGTGCATGTGGTAATGTTTTAGAAGTTGGTTCAACAAAAAAAGATATTAAAGTAGATATATGCTCTAAATGTCATCCATTTTGGACAGGAAATTTAAGACAAGAAACAGCCGGAGGTAGAGCAGATAAATTCAAGAAAAAATATGGTCTTGCATAAAAATAAAAGTAGAAAAAACTCTACTTTTATTTTTTTATTTCGTTAACGCATATCTTTCTTATATAATTTAAGTATTTCATGAAAAGTTAAAATATCAAAAACTTTTAGTTTTGCTTTTTTCCCAGACAAAGGAGAATGGATAGTTCCTTTTGGTGTTAGAAAAACCAAATAATTATATGAGGAAATAAATAATTCCACATTTCCATTGTCATTTGTATCATATCCATATCCAAATTCAACAAATTCGTTGTTATCATTTAAAGTCAAAAGTGTTACATAAGGCCTAAAATAGTTATGCTTGTCTAATATTTCATAAGTTACTAAAAATACATTATGAAAAGAAATCCCTTCTAATCGAAAAGATTTAATAAATTTTATATCAATTAAATTTAGTATTCTAGCTTCGTCTAATAGATTCATATAATCTGGTAAATCTTTTATAGGTAGTAATTTTTGATTTGTTAAAAAATAAGGATTTATTGTATTTCCACTTAAAGCATCAACATAAGATTTCATTTCTAACATTCCCCATAAATCAAGTAAATTAGTATCTATTTTATTTTTACTATTTTTTTCTTCTAACTCTTTTATGTTTAATAACTGTAAATCTTCCAAAGATATATCCGCAGAAGAATTTTTTGCCTGTTTATAGACTTGTTCTACATGAGTATCATTTTTTCTTTTAGAATGTTTTGTTTTTAATAAAGAACTAAAATCTCCCATAACACATAATCCTCCTTATATTCTAGTACTTATATTATATCATCAAAAATGAATTTTAAAAAGATTTGCTTATAAATTTCTTGCAAAAATCGTGAAAATATAATAAAATATGCAGATGATGGAGGTATAAGTGTGGATACAATAAATGAAGTAAAAAAACAAGAAACTTATATAGAAAAAGTAAAAGAATTAAATCATAAAAAGAATTTAAAATATCATATTTTAACAATGGGATGCCAGCTAAATGAAAACGATTCTGAGAAACTTTGTGGTATGCTAGAAAAAATGGGATATATAAAGACAGATAATTTTCAAGAAGCAGATTTAAACTTATTTAATACTTGTTGTGTAAGGGAAAATGCAGAGGATAAATTATTTGGAAAATTAGGTGAACTAAAAAGAATAAAAGAAGAAAAAGGAACTGTTATTGCAATTGGTGGCTGTATGATGCAAGAAAAACACATAACAGATAAAATAAAAGAAAGTTATCCTTTTGTCGATATCTTATTTGGAACACATACTTTGTATCGTTTTCCAGAAGATTTATACAAAGCATTAATTGAAAAGAAAAAACAAGAAGATATTTTAGATATTGATGGAGAAATCTATGAAGGGCTTCCTATAAAAAGAGATAGCAATATAAAAGCGTCTGTTACGATTATGAATGGATGTAATAATTTTTGTACATATTGTATTGTACCATATGTAAGGGGAAGAGAGAGAAGTAGAGAACCTAGAGAAATTGTAAGAGAAGTAGAAGAATTAGCAAAACAAGGATATAAAGAAATTACTTTATTAGGACAAAATGTAAATTCATATTTACGAGTAGAAAAAGAAAAAGGAAAAGCATTCGAAGCATATGAAGGTATTAATTCCTTTGCAACATTGCTAAGGGCAATCAATAAAATAGAAGGAATTGAAAGAATTCGATTTGTTTCACCACATCCAAAGGATTTTACAGATGATGTAATAGATGCGATTAGAGACTGCAATAAAGTATGTAAATTGATACATTTACCATTACAATCTGGAAACACAAAAGTATTAAAAGAAATGAATCGAAGATATACAAAAGAGCAATATTTAAATCTAGTTGAAAAAATGAAAACAAAGATACCAAATTTAACTTTATCTACAGATATTATTGTCGGATTCCCGGGAGAAACAGAGGAAGAATTTGAAGATACCTTAGATGTAGTAAGAAAAGTAAGATTTGAACAAGTATATATGTTTATCTATTCTAGAAGAGTAGGTACACCCGGAGATAAAATGGAAAATCAAGTTCTAGAAGAGACAAAACATAAACGTTTTGATAGATTAAAAGCATTGGTAGAAAGTCAGATAGAAGAAAATAATCAAAAATATGTAGGAACTGTTCAAAAAGTATTGGTTGAAGGAACAAGTAAGAATAATGAAAATATGCTAACAGGAAGAACAGATAGTAATAAAGTCGTTATTTTCGAAGGAAAAAAGGATTTAATTGGTAAAATAATTGATTTGAACATTGTTTCTGAACATATGTGGTATTTGAAAGGAAAATGTTAAAGAAATGAAAGGGCAAAAACAAATTCATGAAAAATTAGACTTAGGTGAAAATAAGAAATATGATGATGCAGTAGAAGAATTGACACTTAAATTTTCACCTGAATTAGGAAAAAAAATAGGAAATTTATTTATGGAATTGCATTTACAAGATCAACATATGAATGTAGATACCTATATGGCATCCATGAGAGATATATTTATTTTACTAAGTCAAAGGAATAAAGGAATTTCTCAAAAAGATGATGCCTTTATTGACGAACAAGATATATTGGAACTTGTACAAAGATACCCTAGAATTTTAAGCCAAACTGTGTTGGAAAAAGTTAATCAGAATCTAACAGTATTAGATAATTTAAGCTGTATGGATACACAAAAAGTAAATCGATTGATTAAACTATCGAAAGGATATATTTTTAGTATAGGGGTAAATAAGTTAAACGAAACTTGCTTATTTTTAGATAATATATTTGTTATAGATGAATTAGGTAGAAAAAGAAATGCAGCAGAATATATGTTAAATGACTTGGGAGAAAAAAACTTACAAGTTAGTACGAAAAAGATATATGCAAGATTAATGCATATTTGTACAACAAGTCAGACAAATGTACTTTTGAAAAAAGCATTTGATTTTTGCTATAAAAGAAATGAAGAAGAGTATGAAAACAAATATCATATTAGTCAAGAACAATTGGAGAATGAATATGTACTGCCAAGTACAGAAAATATAGAAATATATAAACAAAAAATTAAAGAAAGTATAGACAGGATAATTCATCCTATTTATGGAGAACAAAATGAAGGTAAAGGAGAACTATAAATGTCAGAAAATAAAAACAAAGAATTTTCACCTATGATGCAACGATATCTTGAAACCAAAGAACAATACAAAGATTGTATCTTGTTTTATAGACTAGGTGACTTTTATGAAATGTTTTTTGATGATGCTATTACTGCAGCAAGAGAACTAGAAATAACATTAACAGGAAAAGATTGTGGGCAAGAAGAAAGAGCACCAATGGCAGGTGTACCACACCATGCTGCCGAAATGTATATTTCAAGATTAATTGCAAAAGGATATAAAGTTGCTATATGTGAACAATTAGAAGATCCAAAAAATGCAAAAGGAATCGTAAAAAGAGGTGTTATCAGAGTTGTAACACCGGGAACAATCGTAGAAAGTAATATGCTTGAAGAAAGAAAAAATAATTATATCATGTCTATTTTTAAATCTGGCATCTATTTTGGAATTGGTGTATGTGATATATCAACAGGAGAGTTTTATGCAGCAGAAATTAAGGATAACAATAATTTCCCACAATTACTAGATGAAATTGCAAGATATACACCGTCAGAATTAGTCATTAATTCCAATTTAGCAGATTGCACTGAAGAAATGAGTAAAATAAGAGAACGTTTTCAATGCTATATCACAAGATTTCAAGACAAATTTTATGATAGTAAACCAGATATCATTAAATTACGATTTAACTTAGTAGATCCAAACCAAAAGCTAATTGAAAATATAGAAGAAAGAAGCTTTGCTGTAGCAAGTATTAATGCTTTAATTGAATACATAGAACAAACACAAATGACCAGTTTAGACCATATTAATAAAATTACAATTTATCAAATATCTAAATATATGTCATTAGATATTAATGCTAGAAGAAACTTAGAAATCACAGAAAAGATGAGAGACAAATCAAAAAAAGGAACTTTGTTATGGGTATTAGATAAAACGTCAACTTCTATGGGAGGAAGACATTTAAGAAGATGGTTAAATGATCCATTAATTGATACCTTAGAAATTAATAGGAGATTAGAATCAGTAAAAGAATTAAAAGAAAATGTTATGCTTAGAGGTGATGTCATAGACAATCTAAAAAAGGTCTATGATATTGAAAGATTAGCAGGTAAAATGGCTTATGGTAATGCCAATGCAAGAGATATGATTACATTAAAAAATTCTTTAGCAAGATTACCAGAAGTAGTGAATCTCCAATGTTAAAAGACATCTACGATAATTTAGACGAATTACAAGACATTTACGAATTAATTGAAAAATCGATTGTAGATGATCCACCAATGACTGTAAAAGATGGTGGCATTATCAAATTAGGATATGATGAAGAAGTAGATAAACTAAAAACAGCAACAACAGAAGGGAAAAACTGGATTATTCAATTAGAAGCTGAAGAAAGAGAAAAAACAGGAATTAAAAATTTAAAAGTAGGGTTTAATAAAGTATTTGGTTATTTCATAGAAGTAACAAAATCAAACTTAGACCAAGTTCCTGAAAGATATGTAAGAAAGCAAACGTTAACAAATGCAGAAAGATATATTACAGAAGAATTGAAAAACTTAGAAAATCAAATATTGGGTGCAGAAGAAAAGGTCGTTAGTTTAGAATATGACTTATTTACAAAAATAAGGGAAGAAATTGCTAAAAATATTAGAAGATTACAAAAAACAGCAACAATGGTATCTACTCTAGATGTGTTAGCATCATTTGCACAGGTTGCAGAAGATATGAATTATTGTATGCCACAAGTAGACAATTCAGGAATTATTGATATAAAGGGAGGAAGACACCCTGTTATAGAAAAAATGCTAGGTACGGGTGAATTTGTTGAAAATGATACCTATTTAGATGAAGATGAAAATAGATTGTCAATCATCACAGGACCGAATATGGCGGGTAAATCTACCTATATGAGACAAGTCGCTTTAATTACATTAATGGCACAAGTAGGAAGTTTTGTTCCAGCAGAAGAGGCAAAAATTGGTGTAGTTGATAAAATTTTTACAAGAGTTGGTGCATCTGATGATTTAAGTATGGGTCAGAGTACATTTATGGTAGAAATGATGGAAGTAGCAACCATTTTAAAAGAAGCCACACAAAATAGTTTAGTTATCCTAGATGAGATTGGAAGAGGAACTTCTACCTATGATGGATTGTCTATTGCTTGGGCAGTAGCGGAATATATAGCAAATAAGGAAAAATGTGGTGCAAAAACATTATTTGCAACACATTACCATGAATTAACAGAATTAGAAGAGAAAATAGAAGGTGTTAAAAACTATTCTATTGCTGTTAAGGAAAAAGGAGAAGATATTGTCTTTTTAAGAAAGATTGTCAGAGGTGGAACAGATGAAAGTTATGGTATTCATGTAGCAAGATTAGCAGGTGTTCCAAAATTAGTTACAGAAGAGGCAAATAAAATTCTAAAATCTTTGGAAAGAAAAAACATCTTAACAGGTAAAAAAGAAGAAAAGAAAGATAAAAAACAAGTGGAAGGGCAATTTGATATGTATAATTTCAAATTAGCAGAAATTGCCCATGAAATTGATAAAATTAATTTGAATGAATTAACACCAATTGATGCATTAAATACATTGGTAAGAATAAAAGAAAAGATGAAGTAATTCGATAATACCTATCCAAGTGCGGATAGGTATTACTTATATGGTTACAAATTGACATAATGTTCATAAAAGTGATACAATAATATACGGAAAATTTTAATTAGAGGAGAAAATTTTGAAAGATAAGTTAGAAAAATGTAAAAGATTAATAATATACACACTAAAACTGCGCAAAAACGATAGCATATATTATCAAGAATTTCTTGAAATTTATAAAAAATCACAAGAAATATTAGGGCAAGAAGGGATTTTTTTAAATGAGAAAGATTTTGCAGAAAAAATATTAGAGCTTACTTTACTATCTTATAAAGCCATAAAATATGCAAAGGGTTCGGCAAAAATATTAAAAAACTATCAAGTCGATTCTCAAGAAATAGAAAATATAAGAAAAAAACTGATTTGTCAAGAAAGATTACATAAAGGCCAACAATTAACTTATGATATGATAAGGAAGTTTTTTGAAAATGAGCAATATTTCTTACCTTTAGAAGAAAAGGAATATTTTGAAAAAATGCTAGATATTACAAATTTTAGACTTAGAAATATAAAATCTAAACCAGATAAAGCAAAGACATCAATATTGGAAAATGAGGAAGTTAGTGATGAAGAAATTAGAAGTTTTAAAGAAAAACTTTTAAAAGAAGAAAAACTGCATTCAGGTGATACATTAACATATGAACAATGTAGAAATTTATTTGAAAAACATCATATCAGAATATCAGAAATAGATTTTATGGATAAAATATTAGATATAACAAATAAGGCCTACACAGAAATTAGGTATAATCCACAAAAAAGAGTAAGGATTTTAAAGAAAACAACTTTAAATAAAGAATTAATTTTGAAAATAAGAAGATATATCATTTGGAAAGAAAAGCTTTATAAAAAGCAGGAAAAGATTTATGATGAAATTAAAGCAATTTTTGATAAATATTATACTGTTCTATCAGAAATAGAATTTGCTGAAAAAATGCTAGATATAACTGAGGCAAGTCTTAGAACGGTCAAAAGTAATGGAAATAAAGCAGTTATATTAAAAGACTTAGAAATAGATGAGAATACCATATCTAAGTTTAGAAAAAAACTTATCCAAAAAGAAAATCTGCACATAGGAGAAGGGATAACTTATTCACAATTTAAAAGAATATATAATGAGAATTATTTCCCATTAAATGAAAAAGAATTTGCAGAGAAAATGTTAGATATTACATCAAAAGTATATGACAATCTGAAATCTACTAATAACACAAAAAAGAAAGCGATTATACTACAAAATGAAAAAATTTCTCCAGATGAAATTAAAGCCTTACAACAAGGAATATTAAAGGAATTACAAATAGGTGAATGGATAGATATAGATTGTTTGAGAGAAATATATAAAAAATATCCTATTAGATTATTAGAAAGGGATTATGCAGAACAAATATTAGAAATTCCTAAAAGTAAATTGCATGATATGAGAGGAAAAAGAAAAATCAAAGCAAGAATTTTTTTAGGACTGTTAGAAAAATATGGTACAGAGATATCTAAATCTCTTGATAGTAATGGTTATTATTTAGGATATAGGATAGACTTAGAAGAATTTGAAAAAATTTATGAAAAATTTGGTAAACAAGGAACCAGAAGAACTTTTGCTGAAGTAATCGGTGTTGATATACGGAATTTTACGAAAAGGCTTAAAACAACCAATTTTAAACAAAAGAATAAAAAAAGCAAAAGATAATTTTAAAAATAGTATAAAAGATACAAGTGTAGAATTTCATTCAAAACAAGAAATAAAAACATTTGCAGAGGAAAATGATATTACATTTGAAGAGTGCTTAAAATATATATTGACAATATTTATTTATGATGTAAAGGAAATTAAAGAAATATTAGAAAAACAAAATGGATGTTGGTATGGCAAGAAAAAAATAGGGTGTTCAACAGAATTTATACAGAAATATGTAAATAGAATTACAGATATTTCTAGAGCTATAGCAGTAAAATTGTGCAACAATTATAAAATTGCTTCAAAGATAGAAGATTATGCATCAGATGCATTTCTATATATTATAGAAAAATGTGGTGATTTAGAAAAAAATTTTGAAGATGATGAAGACACACTTTTTAGAAAAATAACATTGAGAGCTAAATTGGCAATGAAAGGCAAAATAATATTGGATAATTTTGTGATTAAGAAAACTAGAACATGTTACAATACAGATAAATATGGAAATCTTGAAGTAAAAGATGATAAATCAGATGTAGAAAATGAAGCTTTAAAGAAAGTGTATGATGAAGATAAAGATATAGCACAAATAAAAATGGAGATTCTTAAGAGAATTGATATGGGAGAAGATGTAGATGATGTGTTAGAAGATTTATCCGAGAAACTAAGTTGTGATAAAAATGAACTAGTAATGAAAATTAGAGAATATTATATTGAAAATACAAATGAAGGTATTTCATATTAAAGAATTAAAATGGGGTAGCTTAATCTAAGAAATAAAAGGATTGAGCTACTTCTTTGTAATTTTAAGAAAAATAATTGCTTAAAAAATGAATGACTGATATAATTAAAGAAAAAATAAAGGAAGAAAAAATAATGAAAACATTAATTTTAAATGGTTCACCTCATAAAAATGGAGACACAGCATATATGGTAAGTAAGATAAAAGAAAAGTTAGATGGAGAATTTGAAGAAATCTATCTATATGATGAAAATATAAAACCATGTATAGATTGTAGATACTGTTGGAAACAGGAAGGATGTAGTATCAAAGATGGAATGGAGAAAATTTATAAAGATAACTATGATGTTCTTATATTAGCTTCTCCTGTATATATGTATAATATGACACCACCTATGTTTAACATGGTAACAAGATTAAATTGGATATGGAGTAATCAATACTTTTTAAACAAAGAAATCGTTTTTAAGAAAAAAAGAGGTATTTTAGTTTTAGCCGGTGGGGGAAGTGGAGAACCAAGGCATGCACTAGATATGGCTAAATTAGTTTTTAAGTTTTTGAATGCAGATTTTGATATGGAAAAAGATTATATTTATTCATTACATACAAATGAAATACCCGCAAAAGAAGATAAACAAATAGAAGAAATGATAAAAAAATTATAGGAGGAATTTTTATATGAAAAAAATATCTATTTTTGGTTCAACAGGTTCTATTGGAACTACAACATTAAGAATTGTAGAGGAAAATCCTAATTTATTTCAAGCAATTACATTAGTGGCAGGAAGAAATATTACAAAATTGATTGAGCAAATTCACAAATTTCAACCAAAACATGTGTATATTACAGCAAAAGAAAATGCAGATAGGTTAAAAAAAGAATTCCCTGATTTAGACATCTATTATGGAGAAAAAGGGTTAGAAGAAATTTCTAAATTAGAAGATGCGGATATTGCTGTATCAGCTTTAGTTGGGATTTCAGGATTAGAACCAACCTACAACATGATAAAACATACAAAACAAGTTGCATTAGCCAATAAAGAAGTATTGGTAACAGGTGGTTCTCTCATTATGAATTTAGCAAAAGAATGTAAAACAGAGTTACTAACAGTAGATAGTGAACATAGTGCCATTATGCAATGTCTGAGAGGAGAAGAAACCAACCCTATTGATAAAATATTATTAACTGCATCAGGAGGACCATTTTTTGATAAACCAATTACAGATGATATCACACCAGAACAAGCTTTAAATCATCCTACATGGAAAATGGGACCAAAAGTTACCATTGACTCATCTACTATGATGAATAAAGGATTTGAAGTTATAGAAGCTAAATGGTTGTTTGATGTAGATCCATCAAATATCCAAGTGGTTGTACATAGACAAAGTTTGGTACATTCTATGGTACAATTTAAAGATGGAACAATTATGGCAAATATTGGACCAAAAGATATGCAAATCCCAATTGCATATGCTTTAAATTATCCAACTAGGTTAGAAAATAACATTGAGAAATTAGATTTATTTGAAGTGCAAACATTAAAATTTGAAAAGCCAGATTTAGAAAAATTTAAATGTTTAAAATTAGCTTTCCAAGCAATAGAAATGGGGCATAGTGCGCAAGTTGTCCTAAATGCTGCAAATGAGGTGGCAGTAAAGAAATTTTTGGATAAAAAAATTAAGTATACAGACATTCCTAAAATGATAGAAAAAGCGTTAAACAATCATAAAGTTAAATCTTTAACAACTGTAGAAGAGATTTTAGAACTGGATAAGAAAGTTAGAGAAGAACTTTTATAGAATCAGCTAAATTAAAAAGATATCTTTCGATATCTTTTTAATTTTATAATATTTCAAATTATTCCCATTCAATTGTTGCAGGTGGTTTTGAAGTAATATCATAAACTACTCTATTAACATGTTTTACTTCGTTTACAATTCTAGATGAAACTTTTTCTAATATTTCGTATGGAATTTTACTCCAAACTCCTGTCATGAAATCTGTTGTTTCTACTGCACGTAATGCAATTGTATAATCATAAGTTCTTTCATCTCCCATAACACCAACAGATTTTAAATTTGTTAATACAGCAAAATATTGATTTATAGATTTATGTAGTCCAGCATTTGCAATTTCTTCTCTAAAAATACTGTCTGCTTCTTTTAATATATCTAATTTATCTTCTGTAATATCACCAATAACTCTAATTGCTAATCCCGGTCCGGGGAATGGTTGTCTAAACACTAAGTTTTCTGGTATTCCCAATTCTAAACCAGTCTTTCTAACTTCATCTTTAAATAAATTTCTTAATGGCTCTACAATTTCTTTAAAATCTACATAATCTGGAAGTCCACCAACATTGTGATGACTTTTAATAACAGAACTTTTTCCTAAACCACTTTCGATAACGTCAGGGTAGATAGTACCTTGCACTAGAAAATCTACTGTACCAATTTTCTTTGCTTCTTCTTCAAAAACTCTAATAAATTCTTCTCCAATAATTTTTCTTTTTCTTTCTGGATCGGTAACACCAGCAAGTTTTGCTAAAAATCTATCTTTTGCATTTACTCTAATTAAGTTAATATCAAATTGATTTCTGAAAACTTCTTCAACTTCATCACCTTCATTTTTACGAAGTAGGCCATGGTCAACAAAAATACATGTTAAGTTTTTGCCAATTGCTTTATGTAATAATACAGCTGCAACAGATGAATCAACACCACCAGATAGGGCACATAAAGCCTTTTTATCTCCAATTTTCTCTTTTAAAGTTTTAATGCTATCTTCTACAAAAGAAGAAATTTGCCAATCTCCAGAACAACCACAAATGTTAAATAAGAAATTCTTAATGACTTGTGTTCCATTCACAGATAAGTTTACCTCTGGATGGAATTGAATACCATATAGTTTTTTCTCTGCATTTTCCATTGCAGCATTTGGGCAATGATTTGTTGAACCAATATTTTTAAAACCATTTGGTACTTCAGATACAAAGTCTGTATGACTCATTAAGAAATCATTTGTTGTTTCAAATCCTTGAAATAGGGAAGAGGTGTTATCGATATTTACCTTAGTTGTTCCATATTCTCTTGTATTTGCTCTTGCTACATTTCCACCTAAAGTATAGGTCATTAATTGCATACCATAACAAATTCCTAAAACAGGAATACCTAAATCAAAAATGCCTTCTGCACATTTAGGAGAATCTTCTCCATAAACACTGGCAGGTCCACCTGTAAAGATAATTCCTTTTGGATTTTTTTCTTTGATTTTTTCGATAGAAATGTTGTATGGTACAACTTCAGAATATACATTACATTCTCTAACTCTTCTTGCAATTAGTTGATTGTATTGTCCACCAAAGTCTAAAATTAAAATTAATTCATTTTCTTTCATATTTACCTCCGTTTTTCTATATTATAAAATAGAAAACAATTTTATATCAAAAATTTTATCACATTTTGTAAAAAAAGTAAAGATTGCAAACTATGTATAAATTTGTTATAATTAATAGAGAAAAGATTGGTATTTCGGAGTTACTACATAAAAAAATCAATTAACCACCGAAAGGAGATTGGTTATGGGATATATAGATGAAAAAGAAGTAATAAAAGAAAATGTAAAGCTTACGCAAAGATTCGACAATAAACTTCCATATGATATATATTATGTAGAATTTAAATTACTAGATGGAACATCTAAAAAAGTAAGAGTATTTTCTGAAAAAGGCACAATTCCAGATATGCGTTCAAAAGAATACGAAGAATTAAAAAAATCCCATGGACATGAAATAAAAGAATTCTTTTTTACAAGATTATTGGGAAAAAATGGACTAATGGCAAAAGAAGGTCGTGAAGACTACATATATTTAGGTGGTGGCTTTTTAGAAAGAGGATATCTAGCAAGTCGACATATAGTATTAGAAAATGGAAAAACTGGACAAGAACAGTTTGACGATAATTTATTTAAATTAAAATTACAAGTTGAAACTATAGAGAAAGAAGAAACAGAAAATAAAGAAAATACAGGTAAACATTATGCAATAAGTGATTTACATGGTCATTATGGAACATATACAGAGATTATGAAACGACTTACTTCAAAAGACCACTTATATATTTTAGGAGATGTGATTGATAGAACCCCCTATGGCATAAAGATTCTGCTAGATATCATAAGGCGTCAGCAACAACCAGAAAGAAATCCTCAAATAACATTTCTTTTAGGGAACCATGAAATGCAATTAATAAAAACATTAACCATACGAAAAGAATACAATAGAGCTCATCCAGAAAATTCATTATCTTTAGAAGACATACATAATGGACGTTATGCTATGAGCAGAATGTCTGAACATGATAAACATTATATAGATACTTGGTTAAATAGTAATGGTGGAGATCAAACTTATCCATATTTTGTAAATGCATCAGATGAAGAAAAAAAACAGATACTAGAGCTTTTCGATAAGGCTTATGTCATATTGCCACAAACAATTAATGGACAAGATTATCTATTAGTACATGCTGAACCAACAACAGATATAGAAATATTAAAAGAAATGAAACAAACAGGAAAAGGGTATCGATATTCAGAATTATCGAATAGTGAAAGAAAACATATGCTAGAAAGTAGAGGCGTAGAGGGATATAGAGAAGCAAGAAATGTTGGATTTGTCACAACAATATGTGGACATACACCTTGGTCTGAAATTTATATAAATGAAAAAAGAGGAGTTATTAGAATAGACACAGGAGCAAGTAATCGTATAGCCTTGTACTGCATAGACGATGGCTCTGTTCAATACATTCCCAACAAGGAAAATGAGATTGACAACCTCCAATATAAATAAGGTAAAATTAGTGCAGAAAAAATCAGAAAGCCGTAAAATGTATACGAATTTTATGGATTTCTGATTTTTTCTATAGCACGCCACTTGTAGGAATATAGGTATCATCTGGAGGATAAACATATTCTTCATTTGGTTTATCAACTGTTTTCATTTCTGTAACTTTAACAATTGGCATATCACCATGATAGTTGCCTTTGGTTATTTCACCAGCTAATTCTACCCATGTATTATCTTTAAAGTCTTGTGCTTTATCAAACTCACATAGAAAACCTACAATCACATATTGAAAATCAGAAGAAATAATCATATCTCTTGCCAATATAAATTGGGTATCTGTTAAATCTAAGACACGATATACATACCCTGTAAATTGGATTTTTACTCCAACATAATTATCTATATTTTCATGAACTGCTTTCAAAACATTGGTATAGTTTTTTGTAGAAATAATAGAAACATCATCTTGAGGCATGCAACTAGAAATATTTCTATTATTTTTAGCACCAGTAAACAGTTTAATACTAACAAAAATTAAGATAACAATAATCAATAACACAATCCCTGTAAAGAAATATTTAAAAATTTTACTACCATTTACTTTAAAATTATATATAAACATAAAAAATCCTTTCTTTCATAAGTTTTGTTATTTAAATATATGTATGAAAAAATCGATTATGCTAAAATTGTGATGATTTTGGGGACGGAGCAAAAAATCATCATTTATATAAAGACTTTTTATATGATTTTTCATAGAATAAATGATGATTTTTTGCTCCGTCCCCAAAATCATCACAATTTTAATAAATGACTTTAAAACACTTGATAAAAAAAGATTTTAGTGATATAGTAACAAAGTGAAAAAATAAACTTAGGAGGACCGATTAACAATGGGATTATTTAAAACATATAGTGAGAAAGAAGTAAAAAGAGTAAAGCCATTAGTTACTAAAATCAATGCACTTGAAGAAGAAATGCAAAAATTAAGTGATAGTGAATTAAGAGGAAAAACAGACTATTTTAAAAAACAATTAGCAGATGGTAAAACATTAGATGATATATTACCAGAAGCATTCGCAGTTGTTAGAGAAGCTTCTAAAAGAGTTTTAGGAATGAGACACTTTGATGTGCAATTAATTGGTGGTATTATCTTGCACCAAGGTAGAATCGCAGAAATGAAAACAGGTGAAGGAAAAACATTAGTTGCTACATTGCCAGTATACTTAAATGCACTTGAAGGAAAAGGTGTTCACGTTATTACAGTAAATGATTACCTAGCAAAAAGAGATAGTGAATGGATGGGAAAACTATATAAATTCTTAGGGCTATCTGTTGGATTAGTAATTAGCGGTATGGAGCCTAAAGCAAAACAAGAAGCATATAATGCAGATGTTACATATGGTACAAATAATGAATTTGGATTTGATTACTTAAGAGATAATATGGTTATTTATAAAGATCAATTGGTACAAAGAGGATTACATTATGCCATTGTCGATGAGATCGATAGTATTTTAATTGATGAAGCTAGAACACCACTGATTATTTCAGGAAGAGCAAATCAATCATCTGATTTATATAAAAAAGCAGATAATTTTGTTAGAAGATTAACACCAAAAGTCATTGTAGAAGAAGATGTTAAGAATTATGAACAAGCAGAAGACAATGAAAAATATGACTATATTGTAGACTTAAAAGCAAAATCTGCATCATTAACACAAAAAGGTATCAAAAAAGCAGAAGAAGCCTTTGGACTAGAAAATTTCAACGACTTAGAAAATTCAACATTAGTTCATCATGTAAACCAAGCTTTAAGAGCACATGGTGTTATGAAAAAAGACATTGACTATATCGTAAAAGATGGAGAAGTATTAATTGTTGATGAATTTACAGGTCGTATCATGTATGGAAGAAGATATAACAATGGATTACATCAAGCAATAGAAGCAAAAGAGCATGTAAAAATTGCTGATGAATCAAAAACATTGGCAACCATTACATTCCAAAATTATTTTAGAATGTACGAAAAGTTATCTGGTATGACAGGTACAGCTATGACAGAAGAAGCAGAATTCGAAGAAATCTATAACTTAGATGTTGTTGAAATACCTACAAATAAGCCAATGATTCGTAAAGATGAAAATGATGTCATTTACAAAAATGAAAATGCCAAATTTAGAGCAATTGTAAGAAGTATTAAAGAAAGCCATGAAAAAGGTCAACCAGTTTTAGTAGGTACTGTTTCTATTGAAAAATCTGAAAAATTAAGCAGATTGTTGAAACAAGAAGGTATTAAACATGAAGTATTAAATGCCAAATATCATGAAAAAGAAGCTGAAATTGTTGCACAAGCTGGTAAGTTTGGAGCAGTAACCATTGCAACAAACATGGCAGGACGTGGTACAGATATTATCTTAGGTGGAAATAGTGAATTTTTAGCTAAAGAAGAAATGAGAAGAAAGAAAATGTCTCATGAATTAATTGAAGAGGCGAACACTTATTATGAAACAGATAATGAAGATATCTTAAATGCTAGAAAAGAATTTAAAAAATTAGTTGATAAATATGAAGAACAAATTGAAGAAGAAAAACAAAAAGTTATCGATGCTGGTGGATTAAAAATTATTGGAACAGAGAGACACGAATCAAGAAGAATTGACAACCAGTTAAGAGGTCGTTCAGGACGTCAAGGAGATATTGGTGAATCTAAATTCTATATCGCATTAGATGACGACTTAATGAAAATCTTTGGTGGAGATGTCATCACAAAAGTATACAATTCATTAGGTGCAGATGAAAATATGCCTATTGATTCTAAAATCATATCTAGAGCTGTTGAAAATGCTCAAAAGAAAGTAGAAGGAAGAAACTTTAGTATTCGTAAGAATGTATTAAAATATGATGATGTTATGAATGCACAAAGAGAAATTATTTATGCACAAAGACGTGAAGTTTTAGATGGTGAAAATATTCATGATAATATCATAGATATGGTAAATTCTGTTGCTGATGCTACAGTTAACATGTATGTAGAACCAGAAAATAATGAAGTAAATATCGAAGCTTTAAATCAAGATATTTTAAATACTTATGGAATAGATATGCTTACATATATTAAGGACCATAACTCTGAACCAGAGAAAATTTCTAAAGAACTAGTTAAACAAGCAAATGCAAAATATGTAGAAAAAGAAACAGAAATTGGATCTGAGCAAATGAGAGAACTTGAAAGAATTGTTATGCTTAAGGTTGTTGATGAAAAATGGATGAACCATATAGACAGTATGGATGAACTAAAAAATGGTATTGGACTTCGTGCTTATGGACAACAAGACCCTGTTGTTAAATACAGAATTGAAGGTATGGACATGTTTGAAGAAATGGTTTCAGATATAAAAGTAGATGTAACAAAAATCTTAATGAATATTCGTGAGCAAGGTGAGGCAAAAAGACAAGAAACTGTTAAGATTACTGGAGCAGCATTAGAAGCAATCCATAGTGTTGATGGAGGAGCAAAAATTGGAACAGATGTTGATAGAACTATTAGAAATGAGGGACCAAAGGTAGGAAGAAATGACCCATGTCCATGCGGAAGTGGGAAGAAATATAAGAACTGTTGTGGAAAGAATGCATAATAGGAGTATTTCAATTAATAATAATGGGGGGAGGCTTAAAGTCTCCACTTTTGCATTTACTATTTATAGAAATATTATATAATAATACATATATAAGTTAGGAGTGTGATAATATGTTAGAATTAGAAGAAAATTCAAAACTTCTAAAAATATTAGAAGAAAAATTACAAGATTTAGGTGAGTCACTTTGACATTTCTGAATTAGAAAATGAATTAAAAGATTTAGAGGCTGAAACCTTAAAAGAAGATTTCTGGCAAGATACCAAACATTCTAATAAGGTATTAGCAAAAGTTAAAAGTATTAAAAATAAAGTAAATGAATATAGAAAGATAGAAAGTGAAATACAAAATCTAACTGAGTTAACCGATTTAACAAATATAGAACCTGATGAAGAAATTGCAAAAGATATTATCAAAAACACTAAAATTTTGGAACAGGAAGTAGAAAAATTAGAAATTGCTACTTTATTATCTGGAAAATATGATAGTAACAATGCAATTGTAACCATTCATCCCGGAGCAGGAGGAACAGAATCACAAGATTGGGCTGAAATGTTATATAGAATGTATACTAGATGGGCAGATAAGAATGGATATACTGTAACGGAACTAGACTATTTAGAAGGTGAAGAAGCTGGAATAAAAAGTGTAACTTTTGAAATTATTGGAGAATATGCCTATGGATATATGAAAGGGGAGATGGGGGTGCATAGATTGGTTCGAATTTCTCCATTTGATAGTGGTGGAAGGAGACATACCTCGTTTGCCTCAGTAGAAGTATTGCCTGAGATTACAGATGATATTGAAATTGAAATTAATCCAGATGATTTAAGAATAGATACTTATAGAGCTTCAGGAGCAGGAGGACAACATATTAACAAAACATCTTCAGCAGTAAGAATTACGCATTTGCCAACCAATATTGTAGTTGCTTGTCAATCTGAACGTTCACAAATACAAAATAGAGAAACGGCTATGAAAATGTTAAAATCAAAATTATTTGACTTAAAGGAAAAAGAACATAAAGAAAAAATAGAAGATTTGAAAGGAGAACAACGAGAAATTGCTTGGGGAAGTCAAATTCGTTCTTATGTATTCTGTCCATATACTATGGTAAAAGATCATAGAACAAATTATGAAGTAGGGAATGTAGAAGCCGTTATGGATGGAAAAATAGATGATTTTATGGAAAGTTATCTAAAATATTGTAAATAATTTGACATATTTAAACATAATCGAATATAATGTAAAGAGTTAAATTTAAATAAATTTAACTTTTTATTATTATGAAATAAAGAAGGTGCTTAATATGGAAGACATAATTGTATTAAAATTTGGAGGTAGCTCTGTATCAAATAACGAACATTTGAAAATTGTTGCTAACAAAATTATTGATTTCAAAGCAAACAACAAAAATATTGTTGTTATTTTATCAGCACAAGGAAAAACAACAGATAAGCTCATAAATGAAGCTTATGAATTAACAGAGGAGGTTAATAAAAGAGAATTAGACGCACTAGTTAGTTGCGGTGAACAGATGTCAGCAGCAAAATTAAGTATTCTGTTAAATAGTTTAGGATTTGATTCTATATCTTTAACAGGATGGCAAGCCGGTATTTATACAAACAATAGTAATCAAGATGCATTAATTGAAAATATAAATACTGAAAGAATTTGTACAGAACTTAAAAGCGGAAAAATTGTTATTATAACCGGATTTCAGGGAATTAATGAAAATCTTGACATAACTACTTTTGGCAGAGGCGGTTCAGATACGACAGCTGTTGCTGTTGCAGCAGCATTAAAGGCAAAAAATTGTTATATTTTTTCTGATGTGGATGGAATTTATTCTTCTGACCCTAATAAAGTACAAGGCACTAAAAAGCTAACCAAAATTTCTTATGATGAAATGTTAGAATTGTCAAATGAAGGTGCAAAAGTACTGCATAATCGATGTATTGAAATAGGAGAAAAATATAAAATTCCTATTATTACAAAATCTACATTTAATAATAACTACGGAACAGTCATATCAGATATTTCAGATGAAAAAATAGAAAAGAATGAAATTAAGAGTATTATAAAAAAAGATATATCTAGAATATCTATTATAGGCAATGGAATTATTAGAAATACGGATGCTATGGTAAAAGCAATCAATTTTATCAAACAAAATAAATTAGAAATGTTGGAATTCAATGTTTCAGAAAGTAAAATTTCTATTACTTTTAAAACTTTTGTTAGTGATAAAATGCTAGAAAAATTGCATAATGAAATACTTATGAATAAGTAATGTTTCAAAATAGAATTACGATTAAAGTAATTCTATTTTTTATTAAAAAGAAAATGGTGATTTTTCTTATTTGATAATAAACAAATCTAAAGAATTAATCCTATTACTTTTGTTCTAAATTAGACAACCTCTGAATATATATAATTTAGATTAAAAATTTGGAGGTATTTGTATGACTATAGATGAAAGAAAAACAATTAATACAGCTGTGATTCAAAATTTAATATTAGAAAATAGGGGAAAGCTAAGTATATCAGGAGTATTAGATGTCTTAAGTTTTGATGACCAAGTAATAATGGTTGAAACTGAACTTGGTTTATTAACAATTAAAGGAGAAAATCTTAGAATAACAAAATTAAGTATTGACACATCTGAAGTAATTGTAGAAGGAAATATTTCCTACTTAGCATATAGTAATAAAGAAGTAGAAAAAAATAAAAGTAGTATTATTAGTAAAATATTTAAATAGGATTTTATGGTAGGGGGAAAATAATGATTTACACGCAAATATATTTATTCACAATATTCCTTTTAAATGGTTTAATTATTGGATTATTATTTGATTTCTTTAGAATATTACGAAAAGCGATAAAAACTCCTGACGTCATAACTTATATCGAAGATGCATTATTTTGGATTTTAACAGGTTTTTTAATATTATATAGTATATTTACTTATAATGATGGGCAAATTCGATTATTCATGTTTTTTGCTATTACAATTGGCTTTGTATTATATTATATTTGTATTAGTAGGTTTATATTAAAAATTACTTTAACAAGTATTAACTTTGTAAAAAAAATTTTTCATACAATACTCTCAATTGTTAAAGTTCCTTTTCGTATTTTAATTACAGCATTTAAAAAGGTATTTTTTAATCCCATATCTTTTATAATCATAAATATTAGAAATTTTTTTACAAAAATATTTAAAAATTTTTGCAATATACTAAAAAAATCAAAATTATCTACTAAATTTGTAAAAAATGCTAAAAATTAGAAGGATTTAAATAAAATATGTAGAATAATATATATGTGAAACTTTTATAAATTGGAGATTACTTATGAAAAAAAATAAAAAAATTTTAAGAAATATATTTATTATTGCTATTATTATATATATTGTTTTTGTGTTTATTAATCAACAAAAAACTTTAAATGAATATAGTAAAAATACAGAAGAATTGAATCAACAAATTGCAACAGAAAAAGCAACCAATGAGGAATTAAAACAAAAAAAAGATGATGTTAATTCATTGGATTTTATCGAAGAAATGGCAAGAGAAAAATTAGATATGTATTATCCAAATGAAAGAGTATATGTAGATCAAGGAATGTAGTCTTTTTAGAGATTATGTTCCTTTTTTGGAAAATTTTGTTTATTTTTCAGATATTTTGTGATATAATAAAATCTGTATTAAGTTCGTTTTATTCCCATTATATTTAAAATTGATAAATTATATATAAAATTTAGGAGGTCTTATGTTAGATTTAGAATCAATGAGTTTAGCAGAGTTAAAAGTACTTGCTAAACAACATAATATTAAAAACATTTCAAAACTAAAAAAAGAAGAAATTATAGAAGTACTAAAACAAATTTTAGAAACAAGTTCCAATATTTATGAAGATGAAGATAATTTTCAAGAAAATAGTGAAGAAATAAAAAAAGAACCCGTTGAAAGGCAATATGATGAAAATGGAGAACCAATTGTAGACTATAAATTGACTAATGAAGGTGATGAAATTGTAGAGGGAATTTTAGACATTATGCCAGATGGCTATGGTTTCTTAAGAGGTGACAATTATTTATCTAGTGAAAAAGATGTCTATATTTCTATGGTACAAATAAGAAGATTTAGACTTGATACTGGAGATATTATAAAGGGAATTTCAAGATTTAGAGAAGGTGAAAAATTTCCTTCATTAATATTTGTTGGTGAAGTTAATGGAGAACATCCAGAAAAAGCAATCAAAAGAAAAAGATTTGATGAATTAGTTCCTATTTATCCAAATGAAAAATTAAAATTAGAAACTGTTCAAAATGATTATGCAACAAGAATCATCGATTTAATGTGTCCTATCGGAAAGGGACAAAGGGGAATGATTGTAGCTCCTCCAAAGGTTGGAAAAACAACACTTTTAAAAAAGGTTGCAAACAGTATTAGTCAAAATAATCCAGAAGTAGAATTAATTGTACTTTTAATAGATGAAAGGCCTGAAGAAGTTACCGATATGAAACGTTCTATTAAGGGGCAAGTCATTCATTCAACATTTGATGAGTTGCCAGAACATCATGTAAAAGTTGCAGAAATGGTATTAGCAAGAGCCAAAAGATTAATAGAACAGGAAAAAGATGTTGTCATTTTATTAGATAGTATTACAAGATTAACAAGAGCATATAACCTTGTTATTCCATCTTCAGGAAGAACTTTGTCAGGAGGTATAGATCCTGCTGCATTACATAAACCTAAAAAATTCTTTGGAGCTGCTAGAAATATTGAAAATGGTGGAAGCTTGACAATACTTGCAACAGCTTTAATTGATACAGGTAGTAGAATGGATGATGTTATATTTGAAGAATTTAAAGGGACAGGTAATATGGAAGTTCATCTTGACAGAAAGCTTTCTGAAAAAAGAATATTCCCAGCAATTGATATTAATAAATCAGGCACAAGAAGAGAGGATTTATTATTAACACCTACAGAAAAAGAAACTGTTTTTGCTTTAAGAAAAGCAATGAATGCAATGCCTGTTGCAGAGGTTACAGAACAAGTTATTAGTGAAATGACCAAAACAAAAAATAATGCAGAATTTATTGAAAAAATAGATACATATATACAAAAATTTAAATAAGGTATATGAACCAAAAGAAGTGGTATAGTGCCATTTCTTTATTATTTTATATAATAATGTTCTCCAATATTTTCTTGTATTTTCCTTTTTAATGTTTCCTTATAATATACATTATACACAGGATATCTTAATAAATTAATTTCTAGATCTTTAAATAATTCATTAATAAATTTATCTCTTTCAATTCTACTTTTCTTTTTATGGGTATTATCATCTAATTCTATACATAATTTAATTCTACATTTTTTATCTACTAGTACGAAATCTATACTTTTAGAGGCTATCTTATTAAAATATTTTGTATGTGTACTGTAATCAAGGTTATCCTGCATAGATATAATATTATATAATGATACTTGAGAAAATAGTATATAATCAAGTTCCTTTGCAATTTCTAGTAATACAGTATAAAATTTCATTTCATTTAGAGTAGTTATATATTTTTTTGGTTTATAATATTTTTTATATGATGGTATAACTTCAATATTGTCAATATTTATATTTTTTTCAGGATTATTACTTTTATTTGTTTTTTTCATTATTAATAATATTATAATGATTATTAGTATAATTGTTAACATATAAACACCCCTTTAATAATTATACAGTATTGTATTTTTTTCTTGTGTCGAATTTTGTCGTAGAATATTTACTTATTTAGATAATTCTCATAATTATTGTAGAATAGGGGATGTTTTATGAAGGAGTATAGTATATATATCGTCAGGGAAAAGGGAAAGCTTATATGTTAGAGACTTTTTAAGATATTGACTTAGCAAAAATAAAACTTTATGAAATGATTTCTTTTGAAGAAGAAAGACAAAGACCATATTTTGTAGATAATGATTTTTTTAATAATAAATATAATATTTCTACAAAATTAAGATATTTTTGTATTAGAGTAAGAGATGTAACAGATTGGGAAAAGTATTCAGAAGAAAAAGAAATATGTCAAAGTAATATAATTTATTTTAATGGTTTTTCATGGGGGGAAATAGTATCTCCTTTATAAATATATATATTAAACATTGCACAAAATCAGAGTTTTGTGCAAATAGAGATAGGAGAAAAATATAAAACAGTCATAAACCTATACTTTTACTAATTCAAGGCTTTTAGCTGTTTTATACATATTATATTCATTATTATTATAAGTCTTTTGTATTACTGTTATATTAATATTCTTATGACTCATTAAAATCAATTTTAAGGCATTTTTTTATTTTACTTATATAATTCTTACTATAATTATTTTGCTTATTATATTTTTAAATTTATATCTATAATTTTTTCTTATTATATACTTTTTATTTTTATATATTAAATTGTATAAAAATTTTTCAAAAATCTCCAAAGTGCCTATTTCTCTATATTTGCCTTATTTTACGAACAACAAACTATATGCCTAAAAAATAAAAACGGCTTAAAATCGATTCTCGCGCGTCGCTTTTTTGGCACTTTTTGTATATCTATATATGATAGTAGTTTCTTCAAAAAAATCTACATTTTGTATGATTTTAGTTTGTAATACAGCTATTGCAACAATCATAGAATTTATAAGATTATAGTACAAAATGCAATTATTATATTAATTAGAATATATAAATCTGCAAATGAAATTCATTAAAATCAAAATTTATATAATAAATGATTAATTTTACATTTTAATAATTAAAATTGCTTAAAAACGATTTTGAAGTTAATTAAAGAATAAGTTAATTAAAATATTATATAAATTCTATAAAAAAATTACTAAATAACAAATGTTCGTTTTTTTGATATTACAATGTTTACATTACAAAATTATAATTTTTAAAATTCTAAATATTTATAAATTATAATTTTAAAATTTTTATAAATTTCTATAAATTATTTTCAAATCTTATTTTAAAATTTATTTTTTATATTTAAAAAAGTTTTTTATTTATAAATTTATTTTTTCTTAAATTAAAGATTGCACAAAATTTTATTTAATATATTTTCATAATTTTTATATACTAAAAAATGTGTGTGCTATTCCTCCCTACTCTATCGTTTCTACAAAATATAAAAGATTAGTTGTATTTCAAACTAATCTATAAATTGTAATTTGTTATTCTCTTATATGTTCATATTCACTTAAATATGGCCATATTTTTATTCCATATATATTATAATAAAAGTTTTCACTATGTCCAAAAGATATTAAATCTTTGCTATACCAAACTTCTTTTTCTTCTTTTCTTGCAGGAATTATAAACGATAAAATTGCTATTTTTCTTCTAATAATTTAAAATTACAACTTAATTCTCAGATAAAAGTTTTATCAATCTAACATTCTTGTATAATCTTTCTCTGCCTACTTTTTCAGATTCTAAAAGACCTATTTCTTCTAACTGATTTAAATATGAAGATGCAGTAAGTCTAGTAACATTACATGCTTTTTCTATATATGATATTTTTGTATAAACTTCATAAAATAAACTTTCTAATAATTCTTTTGAATATATTTTAGGTAGTTTGTTTCTAAATTCTTCTTTATAATTTTTCATTTCATTTTGAATCTTTTCAATTAATGTTATTGTTTCTTTAGATGTAATTTCAATACCTTTTAAAATATATAAAATCCAATCTTCAAAA